>JAPUIH010000193.1 GCA_027297205.1 SAR324 cluster bacterium
GAAGCAGCACCCGAGCCGGTGGAGGCAGCGGCTCCGGAGGAAGAGTCAGCACCCGATCCGGCAGAGGCGGCGGCTCCACAGGAAGAGTCAGCACCCGAGCCGGTGGAGGCAGCGGCTCCAGAGGAAGAAGCAACGCCCGAGCCGGAAGATGCAGCGGCTCAGGAGGAAGAAGCAGCGCCCGAGCCGGAAGATGCGGCGGCTTCGGAGGAAGAAGCACCGCCCGAACAGATAGAGGGGCATGCCGCGGAGTCCCCCGAAGAAGAATCCAAACAGACCGCTGGCGTGGAATCGGAGTAGCGATCCAGGAGCAGTGCGGATAATGCCATTGAGGAGTATCAAGGCACGTTATGGCGAAGATGAGAGTATTTGAGTTGGCCAGGGAACTGAATATTCCCGGCAAGGACCTGATTACGAGGATCAAGACGATGGGAATTGCCGTCGACGGCAATTTCAACGTGCTGGATGAGGATACAATTGGCCAAATAAAAGCCAAAATGCTCGAACCGGTGTCGCGGGTCGAAGAGAAGGAAGCAGCCCCCATGGAAGGGGCGGAAGGCGAAGAAGAGGAACAGCCGCGCAGACGGCGGATCATATCCGCCCGCCGCTCCGCACGGGCCAGCAAAATTCAGGAGTCAATGGGCGTTTCCGGCCCGTTGCCGGAGGATCAGGCAACCCGCAGCCAAGTCAAAGCGGCGGACGGAGACGGCAAAATGCAGATTTCCGCGGAGGCGGCACAGGAACAGCCCGCCACCGAAGCGCCAGATGCGGAAGCTGTATCCGCGGATGCGGACGCGGCAGTGGAATCCGAGGCTCCTCCCGCACCTGTGGAAACCGAGGAGACAGCGCCGCAGGTGGCTGCCGGTATTGCGGAAGCAATTAAAGAAGATGAGGCTGCGCCTAGCAGGCGCAGACCCACCGGAGACAAGGAGCGTGTGCGTTGGCGGGAGCGCATGGATCCGGATCAGGTCCCCGACGACGACCGGTTTCTGGAGGCCAATCCCAATATGTGGCGCGAAGCCCAGTCCACCGCATCCCAGCCCGACGCACCACAGCCCGACGCACCCCAGCCCGACGCGCTCCAGCCCGAAGCGCTCCAGCCCGAAAAGTCCAGGCCCGCGGCTCCACGGCATAATTACAACAAGGAATGGGTGCGGCCCACCCGCTCCCGGAGAGGCGGGGAGCGCCGTGGCGGCCGTGCGGCCAAGCGGAGCTTCACCCAGGATTCCGACCAAAAGCATACCTTCGGACCGCGCAAGCGGCAGATTCGCATCGGCCAGCAAATCACGGTATCCAATCTGGCCGGGGCGCTGGGCGTGAAGGCCAACGAGATTATCAAGAAACTGATTGCGCTGGGGGTGATGGCCACCATCAACCAGCCGATAGACGGCGCCACCGCCGAACTGATCGCCGCCGAGTTCAACATTGAGATCGCCGCCGATACCACCGACCTGGAGGATCTGGTCAAGGAAGAAGCGGTGGATCCCGCCGCGCTGCGGACCCGCCCGCCTATCGTGACCATCATGGGACATGTGGATCACGGCAAAACTTCACTGCTCGATCACATCCGTTCCAGCCATATTACCGATAAGGAAACGGGCGGCATCACCCAGCATATCGGCGCTTACCATGTGCGTAGCGAGTACGGAGATATCGTCTTTCTGGACACGCCAGGCCATGAAGCGTTTACTACCCTGCGCGCCCGGGGAGCGGACATCACGGACCTGGTGGTGCTGGTGGTGGCGGCCGATGATGGGGTGATGCCCCAGACCGTGGAGGCGATCGACCATGCGCGGGCCGCTCAGGTGCCGATCCTGGTGGCTATCAACAAGATGGACCGCAACGGCGCGGACCCCGATAAGATCAAGCGGCAGCTCATGGAACACGATCTGCTCGCCGAGGAATTCGGCGGAGATACCGTGATCGTGCCCGTGTCCGCGGTGACAGGAGAGGGCGTGCCACAACTGCTGGAGATGATTCATTTGCAGGCGGAGATCATGGAACTCAAAGCGCCCTTCGAGGGCAAGGCGCGGGGGTACGTGATTGAAACCAAGATGGACCGGCGGCGCGGGCCGGTGGCCACAGTGATTGTACAGCGGGGCACCCTCGCGGTTGGGGACGATTTCGTGGCAGGCACCACCACAGGCCGCGTGCGCGCCGTGTTCGACGATATGGGAGTGCCCGTGGAACGGGCCACTCCCAGCATTCCGGTGGAACTGCTCGGCTATTCGGAGCTTCCGCAGGCGGGCGATGTGTTCGTGGTGATGGACGATGACCGCACGGCGCGCCAGGTAGCGGATATGCGTTTGTCCAAGCAGCAGGAAATCGATTCGGGTCAGCAGCGGCGCATGCACCTGGAAGATTTCATCCAGGGTGTGAGCCAGGAAGAGATGACCATCCTCAACCTGGTGCTGAAAGCCGACACCCAAGGCTCATTGGAGGCGCTGCGCGGCTCCCTGGATCGCCAGGGCAACGCGACCGCCAAAGTAGAAATCATCCGCGCCGGAATTGGTGGAATTTCTGAGACCGATGTGTCCCTGGCCGCCACCACGAACGCGGTGGTGGTGGGGTTCAATGTGCGCGCGGACAGCAAAGCCGAGCAGACAGCCCAGCAGGAAAGGTTGGAGATCAAGCTGTACACCGTAATTTACGATCTCATCAACGAGGTGCGCGATGCCCTGCAAGGCCTGTTGAAACCGATCATCCGCGAGGAAATCATAGGGCACGGTGAGGTGCGGGAAACATTTTCCATGTCCAAGGAGGGGCAGGTGGCGGGCAGTTACATCAAAGACGGCCGCCTGGAACGCAATTCCCTTGTGCGCCTGTTCCGGGACGACGTGCTCATTCACAGCGGCACCATCGATTCCCTGCGGCGCTTCAAAGACGATGTGCAAAACGTCCAGGCGGGCTATGAATGCGGTCTGCGCATCAGTAACTGCAAGGATATTCGGGTGGGCGACCTCATCGAGGCCTACGTGCACGTGGAAGAAATGCCGGTGCTGGAAGAAGGTGGACAGCGTTGAGAGAGGCTGCATGGCGGGCCGGAAGCTGGAACACCTGAATGAACGGATTCGCCAGAAACTGGGCACGATCCTTATCCGGGAGGCCCGGGACCCCCGCTTTAAATTCGTCACCATTACCGGCGTCGGCTTGGCCAAGGACATGTCCTTCGCCACGGTGCAATATTCCTGTCTCGACCGGGAGCTGGAAATAGAGGCCCTTACCGACTCCCTGAACCGGGCGGCGGGATTTTTCAGCCACATCCTGGCACGCACCCTGGAAACACGCAAAACGCCTCGCCTGAAGTTTGTATATGACCCAGGTTTCGACCACGCCCAGGAAATCGACGCCCTGTTGGCCCAAGTCAACCCCCAAGTCGACCCAACGGAGGAGTAAAAGGCCCGTGCAGGGAGTGATTGTACTGAACAAGCCGTCCGGAATAACTTCCAACGGCGCCATGACGCGGCTGAAGCAACTGCTGGGCGTCTCCAAGATGGGTTTCCTGGGCACGCTGGATCCCCTGGCGAGCGGGGTATTGCCGGTATTTGTAGGCAAGGCCACCAAACTCATACCCATCTTCGAGGGGCTGGACAAGGAATACCGGGTTAGCTTGAAGCTGGGAGAGCGCACCGATACCTTCGACGCCCAGGGCGGAGTCATCGAACGGCGGGAACTGGATGGGCTCACGCCCGGACAGGTGCGCAAGGCCGTGCTGGGCTTTGCGGGGGAGCAGGAGCAGGAGACGCCGGAATTTTCCGCCGCCAAGTTCAACGGCACTCCCGCCTACCGCCTGGCCCGCAGCGGGCGCCCCGTACCCGCGCGCAAACGGCTGGTGCGCCTGGGTGGCTTCGAGATCGAGTCCCTGGCCCTGCCCCTGCTTACTTTCCGGGTGTCATGCTCCGCGGGCACTTACATGCGCAGACTGGCGGAGGACATTGGGCGCATTACCGGAGTGGGAGCCCACGTAACCGCGCTTGAGCGATTGCATTGCGGCGGGTTGTTTACTTTGCAAAATTCCATTAGTCTGGAACAAATTGAGAACGCCGTGGCTTCGGGCAATTTGGATTTCCTCAGAAATCCTTCCGAGTTTATGCCGGATTACATGCCCGTCACAATTGAAAAGGTTTCTGAAGACAAGCTGAAAAACGGCCAACCCATCTCCCTCCGCTGTGACACCGCTTCGTTGTCACCCCCGCTGAAAGTCAAGGTATTGTGCTCCGGCGGTTCGCTGCTGGCCATTGGAGAAGCACTGCAGTCGGGCGGGGACGAACTGATTATTCAGCCGAGGAAAGTCTTGATTTAATTTTGCGGGTGCGCCGGCCAGCGGCGGAAATTTGCCGCCGCCGCCGGGTTTCAATTGGCGGCCGGAGTTGTGCGCGCACCTTGATTGGCACGGAATCCGATTGTTGACCACTGTACCGGCCGCGAGACCGGACGAGCAGGGAGTTGCAGAAGAATGTTGACGCCTGAGAGGAAACAAGAACTGATCGCCACCCACCAGAGGGGTGAGAGCGATACGGGATCTCCCGAAGTGCAGATCGCCATCCTTACGGAAAAGATCAAGTACCTGACGGAGCATTTTCAAATCCATAAGAAAGACCACCATTCCCGGCGGGGCTTGCTGAAAATGGTCAGCCAGCGCCGGCGCATGCTGGACTATCTTATTGCCAATGATGTGAAGCGCTATCGCGACATCATCGGCAAACTGGAGATTCGGAGATAGGCGCGCCGCGCCGGATCCGGGTCAAACATTGGGTTAAACACAATTTGCAGGCAAGAGGCCTTCGTCGAATTGGGATGCATAGGGAACTTTGGGCACGGCCCGAAGTTCGGTTTGGATCCCAAAGGGACGAACCCATAAGCGGCGCGCCTCTGCCTGTTTTGAGCTGAAAGGCAGCCATGGAATCGATATCGGCAGAAATAGGTGGACGGGAACTGATCATTGAAACAGGACATATGGCCCGCCAGGCCGGCGGCGCCGCGGTGATGCGCTACGGGGATACGATGGTGCTGGTCACGGCCACCTCGGACAAGCGCGAGCAACCCCCCCGGGGTTTTCTTCCCCTCGCGGTACACTACGTTGAAAAAATGTATGCTTCCGGAAAAATACCCGGAGGATTTTTTAAGCGGGAGGGCCGGCTATCCGATCCGGAGACCCTGATCTCGCGCTTCATCGACCGGCCCATCCGGCCCCTCTTCCCCGACAACTACAACTACGAGACCCAGGTCATCGCAACGGTGCTCAGCACCGACCATCTCAACGAGCCCGCCATAGCCGCCATGACCGGCACTTCGGCGGCCCTGATGATTTCGGACATTCCTTTCGCGGGTCCCATCGCCGGAGTGCGCGTGGCCCGGGTGGATGGCGAGTTCCTGATCAATCCCTACCCTGAGCAGGCGGAGCAGGGCGACCTGAATTTCATCATCGCCGGCTCCAAGGACGCCATATTGATGGTGGAGGGCACGGCCAAGGAGGTGCCCGAATCCGTCGCCCTGGAAGCGATCCTCTTCGGACATAAAGCCATGCAGCCCCTGATCTCCATGCAGGAGAAGCTGCAAAAGAAAATCGGCAAGAACAAGCGGGTGGTCGTGCCGGTCAAGATCGACGCCAAGCTAATGAAGGATGTGGAGAAATATTGCCAGGCCAAGTTGGGCAAGGCGCTTCAGGTCAAGGACAAGGGTGAGCGCTACGAATCTCTGGATGCCCTGGGACAGGAAACCCTGGACAAGTTCTACAATCCGGAACGCGACGACGAGTCGGTCGGCAAGACGGTCAAGGGAATATACGGCGACCTGAAAAAGCAGGTCATGCGCGAACGCATCCTCAAGGACGGCGCCCGGGTGGACGGCCGCTCCCTGACCGATGTGCGGCCCATAACCTGTGAGGTGGGGGTGCTGCCCCGCGTCCACGGCTCCGCACTGTTCACCCGTGGGGAAACCCAGGCCCTGGTTGCGGTGACCCTGGGCGCCAGGGATGACGAGCAGTTGATCGACAATCTGGCCGGAGTTTCCTTCAAGAGCTTTTTATTCCACTACAACTTCCCTCCCTTCTCCGTAGGGGAAACCACGTTTTTGCGGGGGCCGGGACGGCGGGAGATCGGCCATGGCTTCCTGGCGGAAAAGGCCGTGACGGCCCTGCTGCCCCGCAAGGAGGAATTTCCTTATACGATCCGCATCGTCTCGGAGATTCTGGAATCCAATGGCTCCTCTTCCATGGCCTCGGTGTGCGGCGCCTCCCTGGCGATGATGGATGCCGGCGTGCCCATCAAGGCACAGGTGGCGGGGATTGCCATGGGTCTCATTCAGGAAAAGAAAAAGACCGCCATTCTTTCCGACATTCTCGGAGACGAGGATCACCTGGGAGATATGGACTTCAAGGTGGCGGGAACCGAAGAGGGCGTAACGGCCCTGCAAATGGACATCAAGATCAGCGGGATCGACAAAAAAGTGCTGGAAGCCGCCTTGCAGCAGGCCCGGGAAGGCCGGCTGCATATCCTGAACATCATGAACGAAACCCTTACCAGCGCCCGGCAGGGACTGTCCCAGTACGCACCGCGCTTCGTGGCCTACAAGATCTCCCGGGAGAAAATCCGAGATCTGATCGGCCCTGGGGGCAAGATGATCCGCGGTATCGTGGAGAAGACCGGCGCCAAGGTGGATGTAAACGACGACGGCGTGGTGGCCATTTCCAGCCGCGACCATGCGGCCGTGGACGAGGCCCTGGAAATGGTGAAGTCCATCACCCAGGAAATCGAGATTGGCGCGGTGTATCATGGGCCCGTGAAGAAGGTGCTGGACTTCGGCGCGTTTGTCGAACTCACGCCGGGCACCGACGGCCTGGTGCATATCTCACAACTCAAAGAAGAGCGCGTCGAGAACATTGAGGACGTCATCAAGGAAGGGGATATGGTCACCGTGAAGGTGATCGGATTCGACAAACGGGGAAAACTGAAGCTCACCATGGTGATGAATTAGGGCCACCAAGGGTCAAGCTTGGGCGAAGCCCGGCCGTGGGTGGGGGGCGGCGACGAAAACCGGCCGTTCAGGCCATTTTCCGGGCCACCCCAGGCAACCCTTGGCCGCGGCGCACCGTATCATCCTTTGAGGGGATGGGCCGCGCCCTGGGCCGCTTGGATCGGTGAAAACCGTGAGTCTGCTTTAGGTATGCTGGAAAATCACCGGCGGAAGACGAGCCCCACTGATGGAACTGCTTGTAGTCGATGATGAAGCGCCGATCCGCTCCTTATGGGAACGGTTTATCGCACGCTGGGGATTTGATTGCGAACTTGCCACCAATGGCCAGGAAGCCCTGGATATGGTGAGAAGCAAGCATTACCCCATCATTATCACCGATCTGGCCATGCCCGTGCTGAGCGGGCAGGAACTGATCCAGCGCGTCCGGCAGGAACAGCCCCAGGTGCAGTTCATCGTCACCACGGGATACGGCACGATCGAGCTGGCGGTGGAAATGATGAAGGCCGGCGTTTACGACTTTCTCACCAAACCCATCAACTACAGTCACGCGGAATTGATCGTCAAGAAATGCGTGGATTCCATCCACGCGCAACAGGAAAACGTTGCCCTGCGCCAGAAGAACCGGAATCTCGAGGAACTGAACGAGCTGAAGGAAAAGTTCATCAGCATTACCAGTCATGAGATGCGGACGCCGGTGAGTATCATTGACAGCGTGATGGAAATCCTGGCACCCCAGTTGACCGGGCAAGCCATGCAAAGTCTGGGGCGGCTGCTCTCCCGTGCGTCGGGTCAACTCACGGAAATCGTCGACCAGATGCACGAGTTGTCCCATATCAACTCCCCCAATCTGAAGTTGAGGCGTGAACCCTTCAATCTGTTTCCCCTATGCCGGGAGATCATGGAAGAATTGGACTTCGTGCTGGAAAAGCGCGGACACCAGATCACTCTGGATTTTCCGGAAAATCTGTCCATGACCGCCGACCGGCTGAAATTCAAGAAGGTGGTGCGGGAGTTGCTGCAAAACGCAATCAAATTCACCGGGGACGGCGGACGGATTACGATGGCGGCCTCCTTGGACGAGAATCACCAACTCAAATTCACGGTTGCCGACACGGGAATTGGCATACCGCCAGAAAATCTCGACAAGATTTTCCACCTGTTTTATGAAGTAGGGAATTCCCTTAACCACCATACCTCCAAGGATGAGTTCCTGGGGGGTGGAATGGGAGTGGGGCTGTCCATCGTCAACGACATCGTGACGGCCCATGCCGGTAAGGTAGAAGTGGAAAGTCAGGTCGATCAAGGCACGCGCTTCGTTGTGTTTTTGCCTCAGGACCCCGCCTTCTACAGTGCATGAGCTTTTGCTACTGCGTAAACTTGGCCAATCCGATGGAAATCACAGGCGAGGCGCGGCTGTTTGAGCGCTTGAATTACCGGTTTTCAGACCCCTCCCTGTTCCGGCAGTCGGTTGCCCACAAGTCTTTCACCAACGAAAATCCCACCCTGCTCAAGGGGGACAACGAGCGGCTTGAATTTCTCGGGGACGCGGTGCTGGACCTGGTGATCAGCGAATTGCTGATGTCCAGATATCCTCATCTTTCAGAAGGCGAGTTGTCCAAAATCCGCGCACATTTGGTAAACGAGGCCGGCCTGGCCGAAATTGCGCGGGAGCTCAATCTGGGCGAGTGCCTGCTGATAGGCAAGGGAGAGGCCAAATCGGGCGGGCCACGCAAAAACTCCATCCTCGCCGACGCCCTGGAGGCGCTGTTCGCGGCCATTTATCTGGACAGCCGCGACGCACAGGGTACCAACGCGGTCTGCAAAGTAATCGATACGTTGTTTTCCGAGCGCATGGCCGCGGCCGAACAGACGCTGTTGTTCACGGATTATAAGACCGAACTACAAGAATTGGTGCAAAGGCGTTATAAAGAAACAGTGAACTACGCAATCATCCGTGAGGTCGGACCGGACCACGAAAAACAATTCGAGGCGGTGGTGTCGTTCCGCGACCGGGAATTCGGGCGGGGCACGGGGGGTTCCAAAAAGCAGGCCGAACAGGCAGCCGCCAAGGAAGCGTTGCAAATCCACCGGCAGGGCGGATTGAACCTGAGCCCATGAGCGACAAAGGCACACGCATTCACAAGGTGATCGCCGCGGCCGGAGTGGCTTCGCGGCGGGAGGCCGAGCGCATGATTCTCGCCGGGTCGGTGAAAGTGAACGGCCAGGTCGTGCACCGCCCGGGCGCAAGCATCGTGCCGGGCCGGGACGCCTTGGAAGTGGAAGGGCGCCTGCTGCGCTGGGAGACGCCCCCCGAGCGGGAAGTATGGGCGCTTTACAAACCCAAGCGCTGTGTAACCACCCTCTCGGACCCGCAGCACCGCAGCACAGTCAAGGAATTCTTCCCGCGCACGCGGGCGCGCCTGATCCCCGTGGGCCGGCTGGACTACGACGCGGAGGGGCTGTTGCTGCTGACCAATGACGGCGAACTGGCCAACCGCATCGCCCATCCCTCTTACTCCGTGCCCAAAACCTATCTGGTCAAGGTGAAGGAGATTGTTGATAAGGAAACTCTGGTAAAGCTCCGTTACGGCCCCACGGTGGATGGCAGGCGGCGGCGTCCGGTCAAAGCGCGCGTCCTCCACAATCTGGCGGATAAATCCTGGTTGGAAGTGGTGCTGAAGGAGGGAACGCAGCACCACATCAAAAAAATGTTCGCCGTACTCGGCCATCGGGTGCTAAAAATTAAACGATATCAAATTGCACAGGTGGCATTGGAGGATTTGCAGCCTGGTCAGTCGCGCAGGCTGAGCGAGGTGGAAATCGCCGGATTGCTCGGAAACAAGCCCAGCCCCAGCAAAAAACGGGACGGGGCGCGGGCCATCTAGCGGACGCGCAGGGCGTGATGAGAATCCCTGGAACCTAGATTGGTGTTCGGCTGTGGAAAGCGAGCAGTTTTACGAAATCAAGATCAAGCCTAACGAGGTGCTGGTGCGCATCCGGCCCCCAGATGGGGGCAAACGGGCCAATCTGAACGAAATTCAAAAAAAACTCGGCGAACTGGATGTGTCCTACCGCATGGAACACCTCTTCGATATCTACCGGAGGGCCAACGACGAATTCGAAACCCTGGCCAAGCGGGAAAGCGCCCACTACGAAATCAACATGGAGGTTTCCGACGACGGTCACGAGGCATTCATGACCGTTATCCCGCCACAAATTGGAGACGAAAAACTCTCCCCCGACAAATTCAAGACGGCGCTGGAAAGCAAAGGTGTGGAAAAGGGCATCCTTTACAACGAAATCAAGCGTCTCATGGCCGACAAGGTGGAGGGCGAGCGGGTGCTGATCGCCAAGGGCCAACGCGCCATCCAGGGCGTGGACGGCTGGATAGAGTTCAATCCGGAGAACGAGCAGGACACCAAGGTTTCGGTGGAAGACAACCGGGCAGACTACCGGGAAATGAACCTCATCAAGAGCATCGACGAGGGGCATCTGATCGCCAAGGTATTTCCGCCCACCCGCGGGGCAAACGGTTTTAACGTCAAAGGGAAGGTCATCAAAGGCGCCAACGGCAAGCGTGCGCGCTACGGGCTGGGGGCGAACGTGACCATCAACGAGGACGGCACCGAAATTTATGCCGGCAAATCAGGTTTTGTTGTCTTCGCCGGTGAGAAAATAACCGTGGAGGACGTGCTTGAGTTGCCCAATGTGGACTCGGAAACTGGAAACATCCGCTTCACCGGCGTTGTGCGCGTAAAAGGGCAAGTGGAAGACGGCTTCACCGTGGAAGGCGGCCAGGGCATTGAGGTATTCGGCACGGTGGGCAAGGCGCTGCTGAAATCGAGAGGCGATATCCGGGTCATGGGCGGCATGTTCGGGACGAAAATTAAATCAGGCAATTCCGTATTCGCCAAATTTCTCTCCGATTGCCAGGTATCAGCTGGAAAACACGTGGTGGCGGAAGAATATATCCTCCATTCAAATGTCCAGGCGGGCAAGATCGTGCAGGTCACCCGGATACCCAAGGGATTCATCACCGGCGGGTTGGTGCGTGCGGGAGAATCGGTGTGGAGCCCCAGCATCGGCTCGGAAGCCAGCGAGGAAAAGACCCGCATCGAAGTGGGCGTGGAACTCAATTTGCGCCGCGAGTTCGATGAATTGCGGCAGCGGCTGGCGCGCAACAGGGAAAAGTTCGACAAGGTGCGCAAGAATATCCGGGTGTTGCAATCGCATTGGGAAACCAAGGGAAAACTGCCCGCCGAGCATCAGCCCGAATTCGAAAAAATGATCAAGCTGGGTCACGGTCTGCGCAATGCCCTGCTGGAAAGCGCGGAGGAACACCATCGCCTCTACACCGCTTTGGCCAGCCAAAGCGATGGGGAAGGGTTCGTCTTTGCCGCGATTGGAGCCAACTCCGGAACAAGCATTCAAATCAAGCGGCACCGGTTTCAGGTCAATTCCACCCTTGAGTCCTGTGCGTTCAGAATTCAGGATGACGAGCTCAAGGTGGCGAGTTACGGCGACGTACAGCGGCTCTATAAATTGACCCATCCCAAGCTCCCTGCCTGATTTTTCCTCCTGCCAGGTCATCCAACATGACGGTGCTCTCGCGCTTAGAAGTGGAAAAGCGGATCAAGTCGGGCAAACCGCTCTCGATGGTCGATCTGGAAGGGATCAACCTGGAGCGGGCGGACCTGGAAGGCGCGGTCATCGTCAAGTGCAACCTGCGCAATGCGCAGATGTCCATGGTCAATCTGAATTGCGCGCGGCTCTCCGAAAGTGATCTCAGCGGCGCGGTTCTGCGGGAGGCCCGGCTGCAGGAGGCGTTGCTGGCGGACACCCTGCTCACGGACACGGATTTTTCCGGTGCCGTGCTCGTGGAGGCATCCTTCAAGCATGCCCGGATGGAGCGCACCCTGTTTCAGGATGCGAACATGGCCTCCGCCTTCATGATCGAGGCGGAGGGTTTCATGGTGAATTTTACCTCGGCCAACCTGAAGCGCGCCTACCTGAACGGCTCCACCCTCCTGGTGAGCATCCTGGATGACTGCCAGGCGGACATGATGAGCGCGATCCAGACCGACTTTTCCGGCTCCTCCTTCCGCCGCGCCGCCATGGACCGGGCGGTGCTGCTGGGCGCCAACTTCAGCATGGCGACTTTGGAGCAAACCATGCTGCGGGGCTGCCCGCTCAAGAATGCGAACTTCTGTGCAAGCGATCTGCGGGGGGCGCGGCTGACGAAATCCAACCTGGAGTTTGCGCATCTGCTCAAGGTGAATGCGGAGGGCGCCATGCTGGACGGCGTCAACCTGCACGGCGCGACCATGATGCAGGGGAATTTCAAGGGAGTGAACTTCAACCATGCCAATCTGGAGCAGGCGATTACCGACGATGCCGACTTTGACGGCGCCACATTCGAGGAGACCAGGAGATGAAGGCGGGCTTGGGGATGGTGATCGCGATGGCGGTGCTGCTGGCCGGCGGCGCGGCCACGGTGCATGCCGAATACCGCGCCTACGAACTTGAAGTGACCGACATTCTGGACTGCCGCATCAACAAGCTGGAAAAGTGCAAACGCCATAAGATGCTCACTGCCATGGGCCCCGATCTGTATGTGCGCACCCACGGCGGGCAGGAGCGCATCGGCGTGATTCTGCTTGCGACCTGGATGTGCCGGGGCGACACCTCCCGCTTCCGGTCGGTCTGCCCCCGCCCCGCGGCGCGCAAGCCCAAATACACCGTGGGAGATCGCGTGCGTGTCCGCCTGGAAAAGCATATCACCGAGGGTTGGGAGGGCAGGGTGGAGGTGGCGTACTATCAACGCTCGGTGAACGGGAACGTATACGGCGTGCGCTTCGGCAGGCGGCAAGACGTGTACGCCCGATACTTCGAAAAAGACCTGCAGAAAAGCACCGCCTCAGCGCCCAAGAAGAAACCCGCCCAATGAGCAGATCCATCGCCATACTCGGCAAGGGCGGCGTGGGAAAGACCTTCCTGGCGGCGCACCTGGGCATGGCATTAGGGTATCTCGGTGACAAAACCCTGGTGGTGGGCTGCGACCAGAAGCGCGATACCATCCGGGCCCTTTCCGCCCAGCGGCGGCCTTCCCTGGTGGAATATCTCGAACAGGCGGGGTTCGACTACGCGCGCTTCGAGTTGGTGCCGATCATCAGCCAGATCACCGAAAACGTGGATGCCCTGGAGTTGGGGCCCTCCCAGCTGTTGGTGGGGCACACCTCCGGCGTGCTGGAGGAGGCGTTGCATCTCTTCGACCAACACGGCGTTTTCAGTACCTACCAGCGTATTCTGTTCGATGTGAATGACGAGCGCTTCGACGCCTCCCACGCGCCCCTGTTGCGGCGGGTGGAGACCATCGTTGCCGTTACCGACGATACCCCCGAATCCCTGTTTGTGCTGAACCGCCTGCTGCGGGCGCTATTGATCGGCTCCGCGGAGCATGATCTGGCCGCGCGGCTGCTGGGTGTCGTGCATAACCGCGCGGTGAACCCCCAGGCCTTCGAACACTATGTGGAACTGAGCAACATTTATCCGTTGCTTAGCATCGGCGATAGCGGCGAACTGGCCCGCCTGCGTCCCCAGCACCGCACCCTGTTCGCACTGGAGGAATTGTCTCCCGAGTTGAATGCGGCCCTGCTGGGCATGCTCAAGATCGCGGAATTGCTGCGGGGGGATCCCCTCAACCTCTATCCCATCATGCCCCTGGATGACGAGGAAATCTGGCGGCTTGCTGCGCAGCAGCCCCCGGAAAACTAGGGGTTTTGGGGGGGCGCAAGCCTTGCGTCGTTTCCCGCGAATGCTGTTCGTGAATTATGCGGACTTGCCGAAGCGCAAGGGGCGCTGCTCCATGCAACCCCGGCAAGGGCCAAGGTTCCTGAACCCGGTATTGCGCCGGGTTTGGCTGCAAGCCAATCCCGGCGCTAGATAGGGGGGTCTGGGGGGACTCGTTCCCCCGGTTATCCCCTGGAAAACTAGTCCCTACGGTGGGTTTCCCAGAAATGGTGGCGCAGCCGGGCCTGCTGGTAGCGCCTCAGCGCCGGCTGGTCGGAATCCCTCAGTACGAGCCCGTAGGGAATGGGTTGCTTCACACCTGCCTGATCGTGATTGAGCACGGTGAAATAGCCGGTATGTGAGCGCAGCAGCTCTCCGGAAAGGCGCTGCAACTGCACTTCGATTTCCACTTCCAGGGTGAAGTTGCGCACGTACACCACCCGCGCCACCAGATCCACCAGATCCGTGGTGAAGATGGGATGCTTGAAGAAGATGCGGTTCATGGCGATGGTCACCATATGCGGATTGCCCGTGAATGACCGCGCGGAATAGGTGGCCACCCGGTTCATCCACAACAGGATATCCCCGCCGAAGATGGCGCCCAGCTGATTGTTGTGCCGGGGCAGGAACACCCGGCGCACCTCGATCTCGGTTTCCTCCGGAAGCCGGGTGCCGGATTTTGCGCGGTTGAGCGGCTCTTCCACATCGGCCGCCCGCAAGGGCTCCAGGCGGGAGGCGTCTTCTTGCATGTGCTGCCACTCCGCAGCACGGGACTTGATGCGCTGGGCCCTGTGGCGCAGGGTCTCCGCGTGCGGCGTGTCGTGGCGCAGCCCGGGAATGTTGGCGTTGGGCCGGCCCTCCCCGTCGATGGCCACCATGGTTACATAGGAGCTTTGAATGGGCGTAAAACTGTGCGTATGGGCATCCCGGCGGTAACCCTGCACATGCACGAGCATGGACGAGTTTCCCACCAGCGCCACCTCGGCTTCCAGCCGGATCAAGTCCTGATGGTGGATGGGATAGATCAGGTCCACCCGGTCGAAGGAGAGCGTGACCGCCTGCCCGCCGCAGTGGCTGAACGCGGCCCGGCCGGCGGCCACGTCCATTAAATCCAAGATCGCACCTGCCTGCATGCGCTGTCCTTGCAGGCTTTCCTCCCCCACAATCTCCGCCAGGGTGGTGCGGGAATTTTCACTGCTCTTGAGGGGCCTGTCATTCATATTTCCCGACCCGCCCTAAGCGGCTTTCAGGCTCGGCGCCCGCCCGCCGGAAACCGGAGGCGGAAGGCTCGGAAAGATTGAGGCAATAGCGCCCCTGGCAGGAGGTCAGTTTGCATCTCCATTCCCCGGCACCGCGTGGATGCCGCTTCCGATTGATACTATCTAGCGGGTGGGAACGGGCCAATTCCTTTTTTGTGTTCGTAACACCAGCCCCAATCATCGCCAGGTTCAAACGTTTGTATGATTGGATGTTTGGTCTCGTGAAAATGGGCCGTGGCATGTTTGCCTGGGGAACTGTCGCAACATCCTACATGACCACATGTTCTGCATATGCGCAGTTGTACAGGGGTTTGTCCTGCTTTGCTGCATTCGTCGCATGTGCTGGAATTCGGTTGGGGAACTTCACCTTCGGTTAAATGTTCGCAACGTTCTTCATACATTTTCTATCCTCCGCATGTTGTACATTTACCCGGGAAATTTCGGCAAAACGGCTAGCCCTGAAAACACATATGAGGATGGAATCAATGAATATAACAAAAGACGCCAATTGCCACGGGATACCGCGGGATTCTTCACTGCTCTCGAGGGGCCTGCCGTTCATATCTCCCGACCCGCCTTAAGGGATCCCAAGGCCCGGCGTCCGCACGGCGCAAACCGAAGGCGGGATTCTTCGATATGTTGAAGCAATTGTGAAACGCCCCTTTCCCAATTGCCAAAGCACGGCCATCACGGGAAGATAAGTTGTTGGAGTTGTCCGCCCCGTATGTGAATCCATATTGCCGGAGCCTGCATTGAACAGCCAGTACTTCGAAAACCTGATCGGCGCGATCATGGAGGAGGATCGTTTCAGGGGGGAATTGGCGATGGCAAAAAAGGAATTTGAGGAAGTGGCCGGCCAGTTGATGGAATCCGACAGAAGTTTCTATGCACGGATCAACGCCTTTCACAATTGGTACGTGCTCGACCGGACAATGGCCAAGACCGGCAAGACACCCCTCGCATACTATTTGGAATTCAACGCCAATTCCATTCCCGAAGACGCGGCCGAGGGCTACCGGGAACTAGGGCAGAACGTCAATTCCCTTTTCAAGCTGCTCAAAATCAGCCGCGACCGCGCCTACGTGCGGGACATGATGAGCAGGAAAAAACATGTGGTGGAGGGCGCGGAGCAGCTGGCCTTCCTGGAGCGGGGCGACCTGTTCAACACCCGCGTGTTCAAGCATGGCAAGCAGGAATACCTCACCAACTACCTGATTCTCCATCCCCTTAGCGTTTCCAAAATCATCCGGGCCGAGGCCAGGAAAGTTCGCAAATCCGGCCGGGACAGCCGCGCCTTCTTGAACCGGCTGCTTTTCTTTCACAGCCGCTGGGAGCAATTCACCCAGATGGACCTGGACAAGATTTACCGCTTTCCTGCCGAGGGCAATGGGAATCCGGACGTTTAAGGTGGACGGCATACACGTCGAGGAGGCACTGCCGGAAAATGGCGCAGCCGCCTCCCGTCCGCCCCTGATGCTGTTGCACGGCGCCGGTCACGGTGCCTGGTGCTGGGAACATTGGCTGAAGGTGCTGGCGGGCAGGGGCTGGGCCTGCTATGCCCTCTCCCTGCGCAATCACCCAGGCTCGCATCCGGAAGACGGCGAGACCTACCGCACCCGTCTCAAGGTCTCGCACTACGCCTCCGACCTGCGCAAGGTAACCGAACATCTCGGGCGGCCCTGTGTGGTGATAGGCCACAGCATGGGTGGCATCACCATCCTCAAGTACCTCGCCGAGCAGTGCAGTGCCGGCAAGCAGGAGGCTGCGGCCGTGCTGCTGGCCTCGGCGCCTCCGGGCCAGCTCGGCCCTGTGCGCGGCGCCCCCCTGCCCACGGACAGTGCCTATGTCCTGGACGCCGAGACGGCCCGCAATTTGTATTTCCTGACCACGAATGAAGCGATCTGGCGGCCGGCGGTGGAGCGGCTGGTGCCCGAGTCTCCCTCGGTGATGAACGACTACTCCCTTGGCGAAGGCGTCCCGATCGATCCAGCGCACATCCCCTGTCCGCTGCTGGTGGTTTCTGCCGAACATGACAACTCGGTCGCCCCCCGCGACGGCAGGATTGCCGAGTACCTGGGCAAGGACTACTTCTTCGCCCAGGGCATCGGCCATGACCTGATGCTCGATGCGGGCTGGGAGGCCGTGCTGGATGAGGTGGAAGGCTGGCTGGCCGTCCGCTTTCCGGCCAACTGACCCATGTTCAGAAATCCAGCGCTGCTCACCCTGTGGGGTGGAGAGTTCGCCTCCCGGGTCGGCGAAAGCGCCTTTCAGCTCGTCCTGCTCTGGTATCTGCTGGAAGAGACCGGCTCCAGTCTCAATACCGGCCTGGTGACCATGATCAGCTTTCTGCCCGCACTGCTGGTGGGGGTGTGGAGCGGTGTGCTTGTGGACCGCTGGGAATTCCGCCGGGTGCTGCTGGGCGCGGATCTGCTGCGCGCCTTGCTGGCCATGTCCCTGCCCCTGCTCTTTCTGGTGCAGGCCCTGCCGGTTTGGATGGTGGGGCTGCTGGCGTTCCTGCTCAACAGCGCCTCGGCATTCTTCAACCCGGCCCGCGACGCCATCATCCCCCGGCTCTCCCCGCCGGGTGAGCTGGTCGCCGCCAATTCCCTGGTGCAAAGCGCCTGGCAGTTTTCCTTGCTGCTGGGCCCCTTCCTGGTTGCGCTGGCGTTGCCCTTTGTCCCCACAGTGTACCTGTTCGCATTGGTGGCTCTGGCCTTTCTGATCTCCATGGGGGTGCTGCTGCGCCTGCCCCGCATGACGCAGGCGGAGCAGTCTGGCGGCGGGCAGGACGCATGGACGGCATTCACGGTGGAGTTCCGGGCCGGCCTGGCGGCGCTGTGGCAGGACCGGCGGGTGTTCTGGATTTGGACCATCACGGTGGTCAACAACTTCTTCCTGATGGGCGCGGTGATCGTCGGCATGCCCTTTTACGTGAAGACCCACCTCGGCGGAACGGGCACGGACTTCGCCCTGGTGGAAGGCACTTACGCCGGGGGCATGATCATCGCCACCTGGATCATTGGCCGCTACGGCGGGCGCATTGAGCCGCTGCGCCTGCTTTTCCTGGGCATGGTCTATGACGGGCTGACCTATCTGCCCCTGCTCTGGGTGGACAGTCTGGGCGGCACCCTGCTTACCGTGTTTGTGCATTCCCTGGGCATTCCCACCATCACCATCTCGCGCCTCACCGCCCTGCACAGGATCGTCCCTGCCCAGGTGCAAGGGCGCATCTTTTCCTATTTCAATATGGCCGTGAACGGCATGACCGCCCTGTCCATCGGCGTGGTGGGACTGGTGCTGATCTGGCTGCCCGCCAACCAGCTCTTCGCCGCCATCGGGCTGCTGGCGGCCTCCTGCGGCGTGTTCGGCCTGCTGCTGCCGGTGTTCCGCCGCACCTGAACCGCTGCGGGTAGGGCGGGCGCCCTCTAATCTTGTGCGCAGGCCCCCTTAATTCTCTGCGCCGGCGGATTCTAATTCTGTGCGGCGGCCCCCCTGAAATTATAGAGAGGGGGTGGCTCGCGGCAAAAGGGCGCGTGGCGGGGGTGAGGCCGGAGAAGGCCTCCTATTAACCATCTCGCTTGCTCCTGGATTCGCGATTGCCCGATTTCTCTGTCCCGCAGGTACCCCAAAATCGGGTCCCCACCAATCCCCGCCCATCGCAAGGATTGTTTCTCCCGCGAATCCAGAAATGTCCTATGGTTGTTCGCTGCTGGAAAGATGGGTCAATATTTGATTCCAGGACATGGGGTAACATCTCTCCACCTCGGAATCGAGGGATTCCATCAGCTCCCGCAACTCAGGCGAGCACAGCTTTGTAAATTCCTTGATAAGGACATCCGACCGGGCCCGAACGGACTTACCTACTTCCACGGCTGAAGGAGGCTTATCGGGATAACGCACCCTTTCGATCAAGGCTTTAATAATTTCATCCCCATCATTCTCGTCCCAAATCGCCTGGTAGCCCTTATCCTTTTTCGCGATTTCGCGAAATTCGGGATAATGCTGCAAGAACAATTGCAGGTAATTCTTTCCTGCGGGAGTGGATTTCAGAGTTTCCTGAACCGCTTTGCGGGTGGTGGAACACCAGGAACGCATGACCTGCGAAGGTAGAGAAAGAGTGCCAATATCGATCCCAAGCTTCTCCAGCACAGGCGCGATCGGGCTGGCGACATACCATCCTTCAATGCCCCAGAGCAGTCCCACTACTCTATTGTTAGCGTCGACCACGGCCGAACCGGAATCACCGTGGTCGGCAAACGTTCCATTGGAACCAATGGCCAGTTGATTCTTCATTAAGGGTCCACCGTCGGGACGATTTCTGGAAAAATCGATGTGCGTTACAAAACCGCTCGTCAACAGGGTGGTGCAGCCCCGTTTTTTGACTGGGTAGCCTTCTCCCGCAATGTCGCTCTGGGTAATGGTGTATGATCCCTTTATATTCCCAATATCTATAATATAATTTATCGTCGCATCGATGCCATTGGTAGTGAGGGCAATACCGGCGTCGATGTTTTCGTCAAGTACTGATTTTCCAATCATGGCAATATTCCCCGATTCCGCCTTATTTTTGCCAGTCGGATCGACGTGGTCTACCAGGGGCTGGCCCACATAACATTCGTTGGCGCAAAAATATTCACCATCCGTTTTTGGGTTGGAAAATAGTACATGGCAGTTGGTTAGCACCAACCAGCCCGCTCCTTGAGTATCGACAACCAAACCACAAGTTCCCGCATGGCGCGTGCCAGCCTTCGGGTCGATGAAGGTTGAAATTTCACATCCGCCCACTACGGGCCGGTATTTTTTACTGTCCGCGGCAAGCGCCGTGGCAGGAGCAGTGCCCGCCATATCTTTGCGCTCCACCACGTCCGTGGCGACCCCTTGGATGGATTCCGGAATCAGTTCCCCGGTTGAGCATTGCTCCTTCGCTTTTTTTTCCTTTACATGGACGCAGATACTGAAATCGTCCGTGGCTTTCCCTGCCACATGCTTGAACCCAAGACTGACGCCGTCCACATCAGGCAGATCCAATAAACCGCTCTCCACGGCCCTCTTAATTTCCCGGATGCGGTTGTATTCCTGATCGCTAATCATTGGGAAATCCTCTTAAGATGATGGTGAAGACGCCACGCAGGAATTATTAAAGAACCCGTCCCTGCCCAATTTTCCTTCATGCGTTCGGAATGCTCATGCTTGGCGCCACACCTAACACTATTTTTGGGAAATACAAACCCATATTAAGGTAAATATAGATGATGATATATTTACTTAAATAGTTTCTCTTCGAAACTGCGCCGCCACAATATTGACGCAAAATCCACATCATACCGATCCCCCGCGGAGGGCCGGGAAACCAAGCAGTTACATGACTACAAGCGCCGCCGCGGGAAATGGCCGAAGAACAACAAGCGCCCGAACCGTTGGTGGAAAACGGCCCGGCCACTCCGGCGCGGTCTACCCATTGAGGTAGCCGGCCCTTAATGCAACGGTTTGGGTGGGTCCGCCCCATTGCAATTGCCCGGCAAGCCATGTAGCGTTTTTCGAGATACAGCAGCTACGGCAGCCGCCCCGCCCGACGGGATCGGCCGCCCCTGGCCGCGGGAAAGGCGCGCTACACTATGAAGTCACATCACTGGTTTCTCATTATAGCCGGGGGGGTGGTGGTCTACGTGCTCACCCGGGGCGGCGACGAGCAGTTCGCCGCCACGCCGCGCATCGACTACGACCGGCTGGCGGTCTCCCAGGGCATGACCGCCGAGGCGTCGG
>JAPUIH010000194.1 GCA_027297205.1 SAR324 cluster bacterium
GAGGTCAGTACCGAGGAGATTGCCGCATCGGTGTTGACACGCATCGAACGGGTGGAAAAGCAGTTGCACGCCTATATCAGCCTCACCACCGAGGGTGTATTGGAGGCCGCCCGGGCCGCCGACGAACGGCTGGCCAAAGGCGAGCCCCTCTCTGCGATCGCGGGAATGCCCATGGCCATCAAGGACATCTTCGCCACCAAGGGCATCGAAACCACCTGCGGATCGAAAATTCTTGCGGGCTTTACGCCCCCCTATGACGCAACCGTGGTGGAACGGCTCAAGGCCAACGGCCTCAATCTGGTGGGCAAGACCAACATGGACGAATTCGCCATGGGCTCTTCCACGGAAAATTCCGCCTATGGGGTGACCCGCAATCCCTGGAATACCTCCCGGGTGCCGGGCGGCTCCTCGGGTGGCTCCGCGGCGGCGGTGGCCGCGGGGGAAGCCCTGGTGGCCATCGGTACGGACACCGGGGGTTCCATCCGTCAGCCGGCCAGCTTTACCTCCCTGGTGGGGTTGAAGCCCACCTACGGCCGGGTGAGCCGCTATGGCATGGTGGCCTTCGCCAGTTCCCTGGATCAGGGCGGCCCAGTGGCGCGCGACGTGATGGACGCGGCCATCCTGCTCAACCTGATGGCGGGGCATGATCCACGGGATGCCACCAGCGCCCGGCATGAAGTGCCTGACTTCACCGCATTTCCCCAGGGCGGTCTGAAAGGAAAAAAAGTGGGGCTGGTCAAGGAGTTTCAGAGCCAGGGGGAACTGGACGGGGAGGTGGCCAGGGCCTTCGAAAACAACTTGGAAACTCTCGGCAAGCTGGGGGCGGAATTGGTTGAAGTTTCCCTGCCCTCCCTTGAATACGCCATCACGGTGTACTACATCCTGGCCCCCTGCGAGGCCAGTTCCAACCTGGGACGTTACGACGGTGTGCGCTTCGGCCCGCGGGTGGAAACCGGCAACAATGTGCAGGAGATGTTCCGCGAAACGCGGGAGGAGGGCTTCGGCCCGGAAGTGAAGCGGCGCATCATGCTGGGCACCTTCGCCCTGTCTTCCGGCTATTACGACGCCTACTACCTGCGCGCCATGAAAATCCGGGATGCCCTGCGCCGGGATTTTCAGCGGGCCTTCGAGCAGGTGGATCTGGTGGCCAGCCCCACCTCTCCGGTGCCTCCCTTCAAGCTGGGGGAAAAGCTGGACGATCCCCTGCAAATGTACCTGGTGGACGCCTTCACCCTGCCGGCCAACCTGGCCGGCCTGCCCGGCATTTCGGTGCCCGGCGGCTTCACCGCCAGCGGCCTGCCCATGGGCCTGCAACTGCTGGCCCCGCACTGGCGGGAGGAACTGCTGCTGGAAGCCGCCCACGCCTTTCAGCAAGCCACGGACTATCACGAAAAGCGCCCAACCCTGGGCTAGCAGCTTCCGGATTGCCGCTTGGCCCGGCGCGGCCCGCGGTTTTGAACAAGAAACGGAATGTGGCTTGCCTCGCCCCGGATTTGAAAATGCTTGGCCTCGCGCCCTATCCTGCCACTTTGCGCCATCGGGCGGCTGGAGATGCTGTGATGAGTTGGCCGCAGGCGGCCTGGATATCCTGGCCCTTGGAGATGCGCAGGGTGGTCAGCAGGCCCCGGTGGAGCAATTCTTCCTGAAAGGCGCGGGCGTGCTCCAGGGAGGGCCCTTCATAGGTGCTGCCGGGCCATGGGTTGAAGGGAATCAGATTGACCTTGCATTTGATCCCGTGCAGCAGCTTCACCAGCTTGCGGGCGTCCGCCAGGGAATCGGTGATCCCTTTCAGCAGCACGTACTCGAACGTAATGCGTACCCGCGGCTCCTTGGGTATTTCGCGGCAGGCGTCCAGCAATGCGGCGATGTTCCAGCGCCGGTTCACGGGCATCAGTCTGGCCCGCGTCTCGTCGCTCACGGCGTTGAGGGAGATGGCCAGATTGGCCGGCAGCCGGTCGGCGGCAAAGCGGCGGATGGCCGGCACCAGCCCGGAGGTGGACACGGTGAGCCGCCGCCAGGAAAAGCCGAAGCCATGATCCTCGGTGAGGATGGTCAAGGCGCGCACCAGATTGTCGTAATTGTGCAGGGGCTCGCCCATGCCCATGAAGACCAGATTGCGGATCAGCCCCCCCTCTTCCACGCCGCCATAGGCTTCCACCACCTGCTGCACAATCTCTCCCGCGCTCAGGTTGCGCACCAGCCCCATGCGCGCGGTCATGCAGAAATCGCAACCCATGGCGCAACCTACCTGGGTGGAAATACAGAGGGTATAATGGGTGTTGTTGGGCATCAGCACGGCCTCAATGCACTGCCCGTCGTCCAGGCGCAAGGCATACTTGACCGATCCGTCCCTGGAATGCCGCACATCCTGGCGCGCCATGCCTCCCAGGGAAAACGATTCCCCCAGTCGCCGCCGCAGGGGCCTGGCCACATTGCTCATCTGCTCGAAGCCGGTGACGCGCCGCTGGTAGAGCCACTGAAAGACCTGACGCGCACGAAAGGCTGGCTCTCCACGCTGGGCCATCCACTCGGTGAGCGCGGGCAGGGTATAGTCCTTGATGTTGTCCACGCGGTGGGATTCCAGAGAGGGTTAGTTATTTTTGCCGCTTGATTTGCCGGCTCTCAGCTATTCCGCTTCCTGTTTGCTCAAAGCCTAAATGAAACAGCAGGGAAACCTGGCGGCCTTTCCACCAGGCAGGATATTCCACTCGCTGCTCGCCGTGGAGGGGCTTGACCATGCGGGGAATGATCCGCGGCAGGGGCATTTCCACCTTTGATCCCAACAGCAGCTTCGCGGCCCTCATGGCCATCCCAGCCTGCACCAGTTCCCAGCGGTCAAAATCCGCTATGTATACTTTACAGCCCTCCATGAAAATGTCGATGATGCGCATCATCTCTGCAATTTATTGATAATTCTCACTATAAAGCACACACATTCAACACCATGGCCGGTCACACAACGGGTTTTGCGGCCTGCCGCCACGAAATTAGCCCGGTAATACAGCAATTTTCCGCGCATTACTTGTCTTGATCGCAATGAAAAAAACCGGGCCGCCAGCTCTCGATATTCCCGAAAATGCCCTCTGGGCGCGGCTTTGCGGCGGTGTGCCCCGGATTACAGGAACGAGCCGATGCCCTCCCCCAGCGCAACCGCTTCTCCGGGGGCCAGGGCGTCCAGGGCCGCCACCCCGCGCGGAAAGAGCAGGATCACCGTGGAGCCCAGTTCGAAGCGGCCCAGTTCCTGGCCCTTCTCCAGAGCATAGGGCACGGCCAGATCCTCCGCCAGGGGCTGTGCTCCCGCCAGGTTGCTGATGATGGGATGGTAGACCGTCCTGATTTTGCCGACCACCATCGCTCCCACGGCCACCAGCAGCAATTCCCCCCATTGCGTGTCCAGCACCGTCAGCAGCCGCTCGTTGCGGGCGAACAAATCCGGTACGCTGGCAATCCCCGTGGGGCTGACGGTCCACAGCTCACCGGGTGTGTAGGAAAACCGCCGCACCCGGCCCGCGCAGGGACTGTGGATACGGTGGTAGTCACGGGGACTGAGATAGAGGGTGAGGAAGGCGCCTTGCTCGTAAGATTCGGCAACCGTCCCCCCGGCCAGCAATTCCCCGAGGCTGTAGTCCATGCCTTTGGCTTGGAAGAGCCGCCCCGTTTCAATCCGTCCGCTGGCGCTAACGCGGCCATCCACCGGGCTGACGATGCGCCGCGCGCCACTGTCCAGGGGGCGGACGCCCGCCCGTAGCGCACGGGTAAAGAACGCATTGAAGGTGGGAAAACCCTCTTCCGGCGCCTCGAAGTGGGCCATATCGATGCGATAGACGCGCACATAGAGCCAGATCACCGGGCGCAACAGCCAGCCCGGCCAGGGGCGCTCCGCCAGAATTCCCATCAGCCGGCTGAATGCGCTCTTGGGAAACCATCGAAAAAGACGGTAATGCATAGGTGAGGAAAACCTGGGGGCGGAAGCGCCGCGGGGGCAGACCCCACGCAATCCCAATGCTGGCCCGGCTAGGTGGGAGAAACCAAGGCGTAGACCTCGGCCGCCTCCACGGTCTCCTGGTCGATCAGCAGCTTCGCCAATTGGTGCAACTTGTCGATATGTTCGCTGAGGATGGCCTTGGCCTTGTCGTAACTGCTGTGCACGATTTCGTGAACTTCCATGTCAATGATGTCAGCGGTGTCTTCACTGTATTCGCGGTCTATGCCGATGTCGCGGCCCAGAAAGTGATGTTCGGAGCCCGTGCTCAGCGTGATCGGCCCGACAACCTCGCTCATCCCCCATTCGGTGACCATTTTGTTGGCGATCTTGGTGGCCTGCTGGATGTCGTTTGCCGCACCCGTGCTCACTTGCGAGAGGATCAGTTCCTCCGCCGCCCTGCCGCCCATGGCGACTATGATTTTGGCGAGCAGGTAGTCCCGGTCTTGGGTGTGCATTTCCTCCTGAGGCAGAAAGGAAGTCAGGCCCAGCGACTGGCCCCGGGGCACGATGGTCACTTTGTGCACTGGGTCGGCCTTTTCCAGGTAGGCGCCCACCAGGGCATGACCGGCCTCGTGATAGGCCGTGTTGCGCTTTTCCTCGTCCGACATCAGCATACTGCGGCGCTCGGGGCCCATCATTACTTTGTCCCTGGCCCACTCCATATCTTCCAGGGTGACAGCGTTCTTATTCTGGCGGGCGGCGAACAGGGCGGCCTCATTGACCACGTTGCGCAGGTCGGCCCCGGAGAAGCCGGGAGTTCCCTTGGCCACCGTGATAAAGTTGATTTTGTCCGCCATCTTCACCCGGGCCGCGTGAATGCCCAGAATCTGCTCCCGTCCCCGCACGTCCGGCAGGGGCACGACCACCGTGCGGTCGAAGCGCCCGGGACGGAGCAGCGCCGGGTCGAGCACGTCCACCCGGTTGGTGGCCGCAATCACGATCACCCCTTCGGTGCTGTCGAAGCCGTCCATTTCCACCAGCAACTGGTTGAGCGTCTGCTCGCGCTCGTCGTGCCCGCTGCCCAGGCCCGCGCCGCGGTGCCGGCCCACCGCATCGATCTCGTCGATGAAGAGAATGCACGGTGCGATCTTGCGCCCTTCTTCAAACAGGTCGCGCACACGGCTGGCGCCCACGCCCACGAACATCTCCACAAAATCCGAGCCGCTGATAATGAGAAAAGGCACATTGGCCTCTCCGGCCACGGCTTTCGCCAGCAGGGTCTTGCCCGTACCGGGGGGACCGATCATCAGCACACCCTTGGGAATCTTGCCGCCCAGCTTGCGGAACTTGCTGGGATCCTTCAGGAAATCAATGATTTCCACCAACTCCTCCTTGGCCTCCTCCACTCCGGCCACATCGGCGAAGGTATTGCGCGTATCGCTTTCGTCGGCGCGGCGGGCCCGGCTCTTGCCAAGGGAAAACAGGCGGTTTCCCCCTCCTTGCATGCGGCGCATCAGGAAAATCCAGATGGCGATGATGAAGATGAACGGTCCCCAGTGGAGAAATATGGACATGTACCACGGCGTCCCTGAATCCGGCTGGACGGTGATGTTGACGTTGGCCTTGCGGAGCGCCGGAATCAGATTCGGGTCCTTGGGCGCGTAGGTGGAAAAACTGGACCCATCCGTGTAATTGCCGCTGATGCGGCTGCCCTGGATGGAGACTGCCTCAATCTGGCCCTGCTGGGCGCGGAGCAGGAACTCGCTGTAGAGGATCTCCGCGGGCACCTGCCGCTTGGAGGTCATCACATTCATGATGATAATCGCCAAGACGATAATCACCAGACCGATCAGGAAGTTTTTGTTGCGGGGATTCAAATTATCTCACAGTGCCGCTAAGAACCCTGCCCGATCGTTCCACGGGGGGTCGGTTGCGGGGTCAGCGCGGGTTGTTCCATCCCGCATTAATGCCTATCGGGAAAATTCGTGTTCCAGAATTCCGCTCGCCGTCTGATGCAAGTATAAATTCGGCCTATGGCGAAGTCAAAACAAGATCGCAGTCCCATCGGCCTTTGGAATTGCTCAGGAGAACTTCCTGAACATCACCGAGGCGTTCTGGCCGCCGAAAGCGAAGGCGTTGGAAAGAGCCGTGGTAATGTCCGCCTTGCGGGCTTCGTTGGGCACGAAGTCGAGGTCCAACTCCGGATCGGGATCGTTCAGATTAATGGTTGGGGGAATCACTCCATCACGCAGGGCCAGCACGCAGGCCACCGCCTCCAACCCCGCCGCCGCGCCCAGGCCATGACCCACCATGGACTTGATGGAACTCACCTGCAGCCGCTTGGCGTGGCCGCCGAAAACCCGCTTGATGGCCTGAGTCTCCAGTTTGTCATTGAGCAGCGTGGAGGTGCCATGGGCGTTGATATAGGACACGTCCTCGGGGTTGGTTCCTGCGTCCTCCAGGGCCAGTTGCATCGCCCGCGCCGCCCCTGCGCCCTCCGGGTCGGGGGCTGTGAGGTGATAGCCGTCCGAGGTCATGCCGTAGCCCGCTATCTCGGCCAGAATCTCCGCGCCCCTGGCCTGGGCGTGGCTGAGGCTTTCCAACAACAGCACCCCCCCACCCTCGGCGAGTACGAATCCATCCCGGGAGGCGCTGAAGGGCCGGCTGGCGCCGGTGGGATCGTCGTTGCGCGTGGACAGAGCGCGCAACTGGATGTAGCCGTCAACGGCGAATGGGTTGATGGTCGACTCCACGCCTCCGGCCAGCATGGCATCGGCCCGGCCGAGGCGGATCACGTCAAGGGCGTACCCGATATTGTGGTTGCCCGTGGCGCAGGCCGTGGAAATATTTACGTTCGGCCCATGCAATTTGTAATGGATGGACACGTTCGCCGCAGCCATGTTGGAAATAATGATCGGCACCGTGAGCGGATGGTACCGCCCTGGCCCCTTTTGCAGGAATTTCTCGTGCTGCTCGACAAGAAAAGTGAATCCGCCGATGCCTGAGCCAATGGATACACCGATCCGCTGTGGATTGACGGCGGAGCTGTCCGCGGCTTCCGGCATCAACCCGGCCTGCTCCAGGGCTTGCCGGGAGGCGTCCAGGGCGAATTGGGTAAAGCGCCCCAGGCGCTTGGCCTGCTTGGGATCGAAGGTAAAGTCCTTGACCTCTCCCGCGATCTGGCTGGTCAGGATGGAAGGGTCGAAGGCCGATATGCGGCCAATGCCGGATTTACCTTCGCACAGGGATTCCCAGAACGTGGGCACGTCCGAACCGGCGCACGAAACAATTCCCAGCCCTGTCACCACCACTCGTTCCATTATATTTTTCCGATTCAGGCGAAGGTTCATTCTGGCAGAGGAAGTATCGCCATGCAATCTCCGTAGCTGAAAAATCGGTAGCCCGCGGCGACAGCCTCCCCGTAGGCCCGCAGCAAGGGTTGCAGGCCGTAGAAGGCCGCGACCAGCATCAGCAGCGAGCTGCGCGGTTGGTGAAAATTGGTGAGCATGCCGTCCACAATCCGGAATTGATAGGGCGGCAGGATGAACAACTCGGACCATCCCTGATAGCCCGGCGGACTGCCAGCCTGAGCCCAGCTTTCCAGGGCCCGCACGGAAGTCGTGCCCACGGCGATCACCGGGCGGCCTTCATCCTTGGCCTGCAATATCCGGTGGGCGGCGGGCTCGGCCAACTCGTACCATTCCCGGTGCAGCCTATGCTCCCGCACGTTCTCCGTTTTTACCGGGGCGAAGGTGCCTTGCCCTACGTGCAGGGTCAATTCCACCAGTTCCACTGCGCGGTGACGAAGGCTGTCCAGCACCTGAGGTGAAAAGTGCAATCCGGCGGTGGGTGCCGCGATAGCCCCCGGCATGCTGGCATAGCAGGTCTGGTACGCATCGCGGTCCAGAAGGTCCTGGGTGGCACATTCTTCTTTTCTGCGGATGTACGGAGGCAGGGGCGCCAGCCCGCGCCGCTCCAACCTTTCCGGCACGGTTTCTGGATTGTCGAAGCGGAGCAGCCATTCTCCATACTCCCCCCGGCGGACGGCCTCTGCCGGAAGCTGGCCCTGGCCGAATACCACCCGCATGCCGGGCTTGATGCGCCGGGCCTTCTTGACCGCGGCCCTCCACAGCCCCGGCTCCTCCTCGTCCAGCAGCAGAGCCTCCACCGCGGCGCCGCCCGGCAGGCGGCCCAACAGCCGCCGGGGCAGCACGCGTGTATTGTTGAGCACCAACACCGTGCCCTCGGGTAGGAGTTCCGGCAATGCTTGAAACTCGTGGTGGCTTATGGATGCGCCGCCCAGGCGCAGCAGCATCAGGCGCGAGCGGTCGCGCCGCTCCAGCGGTTGCTGCGCAATCAGAGATTCGGGAAGTTGGTAGTCAAACTGGCGAAGGAGGTAGGGCATGGCGGCGTCAGATTCGGAGGGTGTCCTCCTGCTCATGACCGCAGTGCTGGCAAACCCTGGCCAGCAATTCGAGGGTTTTTTGGCAGCTCTTGCAACACTTGGAGTCCCAGCCTTTGTGTTCCCGGGGCTTCAGCACCGAAAGCACGCGGGATTCGGTCTCTTTGTCCGGCTCGTCCCCTTCCTTGGACTTGCTGCGCTGAAAATACTGACTCAACTTGGCCTGTAACTGACTCATCAACTCAGCGTAATTTTTGCGGTAAACGTTGAACTCCTTCACCGTGCGGTAACAGCCCAGCAGGAGCAACACCCCTACCGAAATCATCATCACCCCAATCCACTTCGGCGACCGGGGATCGGACAAGGTGAACAGGGTAAAGCTGAGCACGATCAGCAGGAACGCCACGATTCCCACGATGTTGATCTTGAACAGACCCACGATTACGCGATGCTGGTATTCGTGCAGCCTGGCCAGCCCTTCGCCCCTGCTGCGCAGGTTTTCCTTGGGCGGTTCCTGCTCCGCCTTGAACTTGAACAGGGAGCGCATGGAGGAATAAAACGGCAGAGGGCCTTGTAATTTAATTTTCATGAAATACCAGGTGCTCAGGAAATCAGGGCAAGCGATGGCACAATCAAAATGAGGGCTGCCGGTTGATAACGCAGGGCCTTCAACACGGGAATGACCTGAATAAGACCATCCAATACTATCGGAAATGAGCCTTGGAGGCAAACTTGCGCGCCTTCCCCTCCATGTGCCGCAGCGTGTCCGGCTCCTGCCGCGGGAAGTGTGGCGTTTTTGACAGATTTACGTCAGAGTGTCGTGGGGGCTTGGTGCCTCAAAAGGCGCGGCGCGGCCGGATGATCGAGGCGCCAAACCATTGCAGGGGAAGTATCCATGAACCGATTTCAGACGCTTCTGCTGGCCATTTGGGCGGTGCTGCTGACGCTGTTTGTCGCATTCAACTGGCAGTTGATGGGGACGGAAGTGATGGTGGCCTATCTGTTCATGGAGTTCAACAGCAGGCTTTATATGTGGCTGGTGGTGGTGGCCTTTGGCGTGCCCGTGTTGCTGCGCCTGCTTTCCGGACTGGATACCCGTACCCGGAAAAAACGCTCCGACCGGGAGTTGCACCTCATCAAATCCAAGGCCTTTGACGGGCTGACCGGAGAATTCGACAAGATGCTGCGCCAATTGCAAGACCAGCTCGATGGGCGCATACGCTCCATGCTCTCCGAGCATGGCGCCATCAGCGGGAAAAGTACTGACGCGGAAACTCCGCAGCCGGAAGAAGAAGAGGAAAAGGAAGCGTCAGATTCAGATGACGAAGTGCCGAAGCTGTCCGAGGAAACCGCGGCGACCTTGAGCGAAATTGACAAATCCACCGGCAAGGACGATCCGGGCAAGTCCAAGGCCCGAAGCAAAGCCGCGGCAAAATAGCGGCCGCCTCGCGGCGCTGGCCCGATATAGGGTTCGCGAAATTTTCACGCACCCGCCCTGCCCAGAGCGGCAGATTCTCCGACATTTACGATCAGCTCCTTATGCCCGCTGATGCCCCCTCTTCCGATGCCCTGCTGCGTTTGCTGGAAGTGATGGCGGCGCTGCGCGGCGAGGCGGGCTGTCCCTGGGACCGCCAGCAGACCCACCGCACCCTCACGCCCTACCTGATCGAGGAGGCCTACGAGCTGATCGAGGCCATCGAGGAGGGCGCCGACGGCGCCTTGCGCGAGGAGTTGGGCGATGTGCTGCTGCAAGTGGTCTTTCACGCCAGAATCGCGGAGGAGCGAGGTGCGTTCTCTTTTCAGGACGTAGCGGCGGGCATCGCCGAAAAGATGGTGACCCGCCATCCCCACGTTTTTGGCGGAGACCCCCTGGATACACCTGAACAGGTGCGCGAGCAGTGGCACGAGCATAAAATGAAGGAGAGGTCCTCGGCCCTGCAGGGCGTGCCCGCGGCCCAGCCGGCGTTGCATTGGGCGCGGCAGATCAGCATCCGTGCGGCGCAGACAGGATTTGACTGGGAGCACGTCGGGGAGATTCTGGACAAATCGGAGGAAGAATTGAGGGAAATCCGCGAGGTGCTCGCCAACGGCGGGGCGCAGCGGGAGAGCCTGGAAGTGGAGTTGGGGGATTTGTTGCTGGCCCTGGTCAATCTGGCCCGGCAATTGAAAATCGATCCCGATTCGGCCCTGCGCCGCGCCACCCGCAAATTCATCGCCCGCTTTCAGCGAATGGAAAAAGCCTTGCATGCAAACGGAGCAAGGGCCGGTGATCAGCAGCCGGAGCAGTGGCGCAGGCTCTGGGAGGCGGCCAAAGAGGCCGGAAATTCCGAAACGCCGTGATCACCCACGCGCCGGGTGGCCCGCCCCACGAACCCGCATTGGGCATTGGCAATGTCGGAAAGACGTTACTTTTGGGTGTTCGACCGCACGATCTTCGACCAGATCAAGCCGCCGGAGTTTACCCTGCTGGAAGGGGTGTTGATTGTGCTCGGGTTGTCCGCCCTGGCATTGTACCTGTTGCTGGTCGTTTATCTGGATGCCAAAACCAAACTGCACGCCAAGCGCGCCAAGCAGCTGGCATGGCTGAAGCGTTGGCTGGAGCATGCCAGCCTGAGCCAGTCGGAATTGACCACCCTGGACAGACTGGCCGGTGACGAGACGCCCCAGGCGCGGCACGACCTGCTCGCTAATCCGGTGCGCTTCGAAACCCGCATTCACGAGGAATTGCAAGAGGGCCGCGCGCTCTCCCAGAGCTTTGCCGGGAAAATGCGTGGCAAACTGGGCTATACCTCGGAAAACCTGCGCATCCCGGTGGTGTCCACACGACAGTTGCAGCCCGCGGACCCGATTCGGCTCGTGCTATGGAAAGGGGGGCTGCCCCAGCACTACTACGGCCAGGTGCTTGAATCCGGGCTAAGTACCTTCAAAATCAAAGTGGGACCCGAGGCGGTGAAGCAACTGGCCGCGGAAAGTGCCTTCGTGGAATTGTTCTACATCCGTGGGTTGGGCCTGGAGTATCAGTTTTCCTGCCGCCCCAAGGGTACCGGCGCCGCGCTGGACGAGTTGGTGCTGCACCATGCCCTGGTGCAGGAGGGCCATGGCCCGCGGGGGGTGCGCCTGCCGGTGCTGGTGGAGGTGATGTTTCATGCCCGTTCCCTGGGCCAGGACGCCGTGTACGACCTGGACCCTGATACGCCGCCGGCCTTTCAGGAAAAGGGCCTGCTGCTCGACCTGAGCAACGGCGGATTTTGCATGAGCCATAATCAGGAAATACCACAGGGGCACTACATCGAATTCAAACTGTCCCTCAAGAAGCGGCGTCAAGTACTGCAACTGACAGGGCGGGTACAGGAATGCCGGCCTTTTTCCGGCGGCCAATGGCTGAGCCGTTGCGAACTGCGTGGGCTGGACACCGCCGGGCGCAATTTCCTGAGACAGGTGGTGCGGTTGGAACAGCAGAACCGGCTCAAGTCGCAAGCGCCAGTGCGCAGACGAACCGCCTAGGCGGGCCGGCCACGGTCATCGCTGGCCGCCGTGGGGAGCACTTTCTCCTCCGCGTGGCGGACCTATTGCTCCACCTGAATCAGCTCGATGCTGTGGTTGTCCGGATCGCGGATGAAGGCGATCTCGCGGCCGCCGAACTTCATGGGGCCCGGCTTGCGGGGGACGGGCACGCCTGCGGCCTCCAGTTTCTCGCAAAGGCCATATATGTCTTTCACGCCGATCGCCATATGGCCCCAAGCGTCTCCCAGATCGTAATCGGTTTCCTGATCCCAGTTGCAGGTGAGCTCGACCATTGGCGCCAGGGGATCGTCATCGTATCCGACGAAAGTGTTGGTGAAGCGTCCGTCCGGATAATCCTTCTGGCGGATCACCTTCATTCCCAGATGCTTGGTGTAAAACTCAATGGATTTTTCCTGATTCCTGACGCGCACCATTGTGTGAAGAAAATGCATGGAATGCGGCTCCTAATAAACAAAAGGGTTTCATAGGGGCAGCCTGTACCGGCTGAATATTCCCTTGTGCAGGGCCGGTCTTGAGCTTGTCATTTTTAAGACCGATTGTAATTAACCCTCAGTGGCATTTATTGGCTGGATATTGCCGCTGTTGGCCCTCGCTGCCGTACTTGCCCGATGCTAGGCTGGAGAGGAACCGTTCCATTGGGAATGTGGCGGTACCCGGCGGCTTTCCGCCGGCAATTAGCGGGTATTCCGCGACTTAAATAATTTTATATATTTTTCAATAGTTTAGTATTCAGGTTTGCGGTTTTTGGGAGCGAACGAACCCATTTACGCCGCGCCGTGCGAGGCAATCGCTACGCTCTTCGAGAGGCTCAGGGCAAGCTCATTCCTCAGGAACGGGGCTAAAAAGCCCGATTCCCTGCCTGTCCTGAGCACAGTCGAAGGGAGCAAGACTCCGCGGGAGCCTGTCTCGCAGGGCCGGGCGTGAGCTTGTCATTTTTGAGACCGCTTGTACAACCTTTGCCCGATACTAAACGTTATTATCTTAGAGTAATGTGCCCGGGCACAGTGAACGTCTGGGGCACGGGGGTGGGCCCCGGCCGGAACTCCGCTATTAATTGTAAAAAGCGGTTGATTTTCTCTTAAAATACGTCAATAAAATGCGTATATAGAAATTTCTACGGCTGATTGTGTTTTGAAAGGACCCTGATGGGAAATACAAAACGGTTTTTGCCTCGTAAGCACAAAGATAACGGCAAAAAGCTGACCCATGATCAGGTCAGCGACGCGATCAAGAAATTCAAGAAGTCAGGCGGGCTGATCGAGCAGTTGCCGCCCGAACAGGTTTATCGCAGGCGCATGGTGGGAAACCGTTGGGGGTCCACTTATGAGGTGATCTTCGATCAACTCTAACCGCTTCGTGCGCGTGCCTGAATACATAGCGCACGATCTGCCCGGCGGGGGACGCTCCCCTACCCCCAGGGAAGGCTTTCGCCGGGCAATCTACTTTTGCTGTGGAGTCCTCTCTGGCCGGTGTACCATGCAACACTTGGTGGCGCATGTGACACCGGCTTTATTATGCTATGTGAAGGATCACGGCGCCGCGCCGCCGGAAAACAGGAGAGCTTCCGCCCCTGACCCGGCCCACGCCAGGTAAACCGGGTGCTCCTCCAGGGTGGATTGCCTGTATCCGGCGCCAATGATACCGTAAGCGCCGAACTCCAATCAGTCCGCTTCATAACCGATCTTAACCGTTGGATCTCTGCCGCCATGGCGCCCCCACATCACAATCCCGGCCGGCCCATAGTCCTGGAATTCCCCCAGGAGACCATCACCGCCTTTTCCATCTCGGCGCTGGCCACCTACGTGCTGGTGCCGGAGTTGAACTGCGCCTTCGACATGGGGGAATGCCCGATGGACGCGGTGCCCCTGGATCGGGTCTTCATCTCCCATGCCCATGGGGACCACACGCGCTGCATGCTCCGCCACGAGGCCCTGCGGCGTCTGATGGGGATGGCCCCCGCGACCTACTACGTGCCGGAGCAGACCCTGGAAGGTTTCCAGGGGCTTTCCAGGGCCTGGAAGCAACTGGAGAATGTGAGCGACCGCAATTATGAGCCGCCCCAGCTGCACCCCCTCCGCCCCGGCGACGTGGTGTGGCTGCACCGCCAGCTTGCGGCCAAGGCCTTCCAGGTCAACCACAGCCTGCCTTCCCTGGGCTATACCATCTTTGATGTGCGCAAGAAGCTGAAGGAAGAGTTCCATGGCCGTTCGGGCCGGGAACTGGCCCAACTGCGCAAGGAGGGGGTGGCTTTCGAGGATGAGCAGTGGCTGCCGCGCCTGACCTATATTGGCGACAGCACCATCGACACCCTCTACCGGGAGCGGCACGTGGGAGAGTCCCGCATTCTGCTGATAGAGCTGACCTACCTGATGGAGGATGAGCGGAACATCGCCAGGAAACGCGGGCACACCCACCTGGAAGACCTATTGACCTTCCTCAAGGAATGCCCCGGCGTACTCAACAACCAGCACATCATCCTCAAACATTTCAGCATGCGCTACGACCGCCGCCTGATCCTGCACACATTGAAAAGCCGCCTCCCCAAGCCCTTCCTGGAACGGGTGCATATCCTGGTGTAGAGCCAAAAAGGGGTGGGCCAATAGCGCCGCAGCCCAAGGCCGGGCGGCCCGGTCACCGGCGCGCTTATGCCCGAGGCGTGATGTGCCGCACGGACTCGCCCTCGCCCATGCAGATGATCTCGGCCATTGCACAGAACAGCCCGCATTCCGTCACTCCGGCAATGGCGGCCAGTTGCCGCTCCAAGGCCGGGGGGTCGGGGATTTCGCCGAACTCACAGTCCAAAATGTAGCCCTGGTTGTCCGTGGTGAAGGGGCCGGAGGAACCTTGGCGCAAGGTCACCTTGGGACCCAGCGCCTCGATCTTCCCCGCGGCCACCTGCCAGCCGAAGGGGTTTACCTCCACCGGCAAGGGAAACTTGCCCAGCTGCTGCACCTGCTTCGTGTGATCGGCGAATATGATCAGGCGGTCCGATGCCGCGGCCACGATTTTCTCCCGGAACAACGCGCCACCGCCACCCTTGGTGAGGTTAAGGGCGGGGTCGAACTCGTCCGCGCCGTCCAGGGTCATATCCAGGGAGATTACATCCGAAAAGTCGATCAGGGGAATTCCTACTTCCCGCGCCAGCCGCTCCGACTGCAGGGAGGTGGGTACCGCGGTGATGCTGAGGCCCTGCGCCACCCGCTCCCCCAGCCGGCGGATGGCAAAGGCGGCGGTGCTGCCCGTGCCCAGGCCGATCCGCATGCTCTCCTCCACCAGTTCGGCGGCAGATTCGGCGGCCAGTTGCTTTTCGCGCTCCAGACTCATCGGGGTGGGAGATCAGGCATACCCGCTGCCGCGGGTGCGCTCCCCGCTCTTGGCGGTGGATGCGGTGCGGGCAGCGGATTTTCCGGCTGCGGATTTGGAACCGCCGCGTTTGGCGGTGGCGGGCTTGGCCCGGGAGACTTTGCCCACGCTGCTTTTGCCTGCGGCGGCGCTGCTTTTGCCTGCGGCGGCGCTGCTTTTGCCTGCGGCGGCATTGTGGGCCGTAACGGGTTTGGCTTTCTTTTTCGGCTTGGCCGCGGTTTTGGCGCGGGATTTTTTCTTGTCCGGGTCCCCTCCGTTATCAGCGTCAAGATCGAATTCCCGGGAAGGCAGGTCGTCCATGGCGTTCCGGAAGTCCCTGGCCACTCCTCCTCCGATCTGGCGCTCCGTGTCGAATTCCTCCTCCAGGTAATCCTTGGAATCCCGCTCCAAGCTGTGGAGGTCCGATTCCAGGGACGACTTGATCTCTTTAAGATCGTCCATGGGCACATGCTCGTTGACCTCTTCCGAGATGGTGTTGCGCAGGTCGCTGGTGGCGCGCCGGAACTGGGTCACCATCTTGCCCATCGCCTTGGCCACCTGAGGCAGCTGCTTGGGACCGATCACGATGACGGCGATCACCAGGATGATCAATATTTCAGTCATCCCCATGCCGAACATAGTCTGCGCAGCTCCGTTTCAGATGTTGTACAGCCCGGCTTCGCCTGAGGTGGCCAACCGAATTCACGAAAAACGCTAACCCTTCGCCCTGGAGGTGGCAAGGACATTCTCCAGAACGGCCCGCCGCCATGGTGCGTGGACGGACCGAACATTTTAAGGCATAATTTTCTCGAACGCCAATATTCGAAGACCATCAGGGAGCAGCGCGGCATCGCAGCGATGGAGGACAGGGAACAGCTCGAGCTGATCGTCAAGGCGGCCCAGGGCACCAGGGCCGAGGACATTATCGTTTTCGATATGGAGAAACGGTCCTCCGTCACCGACTTCGTCCTGATTTGCAGTGGGCGCTCCCAGGCTCACGTGCGCGGAATCTCGGACAGGATCGAGGAATCCCTGCGGGAAAGTGGAATCCGTTGCGGTTCTCTGGAGGGCTATCAGGAAGGAAGCTGGGTGTTGTTGGACTATGGGGTGGTGATCGTCCACATCTTCCACCCGGAAACCCGCATCTACTACGATCTGGAAGAACTGCTGGTGCGCTATCCCTCGCAACGCCACGAGGTGCTCCCCGGCTGACCGGCATGCCCTAGCGCACGCTCTCCCGATACACTTTCAATTCTTCTTCCCGTAAATCCGTCACGAACATATGGCCCGGCGCATGGGTGATGGCCAGGGGCAGCCTGGCGCGCAGCAGCACTTCCTGGGGGGTCACCCCGCAGGCCCAGAACACCGGCACCTCTCCTTCATGGATGGGCACGGGGAGGCTGTAGGTGGGGGCGTTCACGTCCGCAATGCCGATCGCCGCTGGGTCACCCACATGAATGGGCGCGCCGTGCACCTCGGGCAGGGCGCCGGTGATCAGCGCCGCCTTGATGGCATCCTCCGGGGTGTAGGGACGCATGGAGACCACCAGCGGTCCCTCGAAGGCACCCGCCGCCCGGCAGGGAATATTGGTGGTGAACACACCCGGCCTGGTATTCAGAGTGAGATGGCGCACTTCCAGGCCCGCATCCTGCAGGGGTTTCTCGAAGCTGTAGCTGCAGCCGAGCAGAAAGGAGACAAAGTCGTCCCGCCAAATATGCGAGACGCCGGTTTCTTCTCCGGTCATTACGCCGTCCCGGAACACCTTGTACCGGGGCAGGTCCCTGCGAATGTCCGCCCCCGGCGCCAGGCGCGCAGGCTCCACCGAGCCCGCCTCCACCACTTCCAGCAGGGGGCAGGGCTTGGGGTTGCGCTGGCAAAACAGCAGAAAGTCGAAGGCGTATGCCTGGGGCACCACCACCAGATTGGCCTGCACGAAACCCATGGCCATGCCGGTGGTGTTGTGGGTCATCTCACCGCGGCGGATGTTGGCGCGCAGTTCCCGCGCCGCCGACAGATCGTGCATGGCAATTCCTCCCCGCTCGATTTAGCGCACGGTTTCGCGGAACATCTTCAGTTTTTCTTCCCGCAGGTCCGTCACGAACATATGGCCGGGCGCATGGGTAATGGCCAGGGGCAGCTTGGCGTTGAGCAGAATCTCCTGGGGCGTCACCCCGCAGGCCCAGAACACAGGCACTTCCCCTTCGCGGATGTTCGCGGGCACCCCGTAATCGGGCTTGTCGATATCGCTGATGCCGATGGCCGCTGGATTGCCCATGTGGATCGGCGCGCCGTGCACCTCCGGCATGGCGCCGGTGATCAGCGCCGCCTTGATGGCATCTTCCGGTGTAAAGGGGCGCATGGAGACCACCAGCGGTCCCTCGAAAGGGCCTGAAGGGCGGCATGCGATATTGAGGCGGTACATGGGCACGTTTACCCCATCGGTGAGGTTGCGCACCTCCAGCCCGGAATCCAGCAGGGGCTTTTCGAAACTGAAGCTGCAGCCGAGCAGGAAGGAGACGAAATCATCCTGCCAGATATCCTGCACGGTGGTCTTTTCTTCGGTCATAACGCCGTCCCGGAACACCCGGTAGCGGGGCAGGTCCGTGCGAATGTCGGCGCCGGGCGCCATCCGCTGGGGCTCCACCGAGCCAGCCTCCACCACTTCCAGCAGGGGACAGGGCTTGGGATTGCGCTGGCAGAACAGCAGAAAATCGAAGGCGTACGCCTGGGGCACCACCACCAGATTTGCCTGCACAAAACCCATGGCCTGACCGGAGGTGACGTTTTCGAAGCGGCAACTGCGGATTTCCTCGCGCAGGGCCCTGCTGGCTAGTTCCTCGCTCATGGCTATGCTCCCCTGAACCGGATTAATTGCGGCGCGGCGGCTGGTTGCTATTGTAGATTACCTTTTTAGAATAATTCGCGTGCTTTGCCCACTGCAATTGGCGCTGCTCTGTCCATCCATGCCCTTGCAGGGTGGGTTCAGCCCCGCTACTCCCACGCGAATTCGTCCAACCGCTCCGGGGTGCCCCGCATGGGGCCTTCGCTGGTGCGGGGGTTGATGGGGCGGATACGCTGCACGGTCTTGCCATGCAGGACGGCGGAACCGGCGAAGGCATGGCCGTCGTAGATTATGCGCCCGACCCTCCGCGGATTGAGCGCATCCGCCGGGAGTTCCAACAGAATTTTTCCACGAAAATTCGGGCTTGCCATTGAGCTTGTCCAGGGAAGGTAATATTGTGGAATGTGCTGCCTCCATGGGCCATGCAGGATCTGGATGCCACATCCGGCGTTGCCGGAAACGGCCGTTTTTCGTGAAAGGTTTTGTTTCATGTCTGTTCACCTGTTTGAAAATCTGGAAATGGCGCCCGCCGATCCCATTCTTGGGCTCAACGAATTGTTCAAGACTGACGGCAATCCCAAAAAGGTCAATCTGACGATCGGCATCTACCTGGACGAGCAGGGCATTTGCCCGGTGCTCAGTTCGGTCAAACAGGCGGAAAAGATATTGCTGGAGCAGGAAACCACCAAGAACTATCTCAGTATCGAAGGGGAGGCGCACTTTGGGAAGCTCGTGCGCGAGCAATTGTTCGGCGCCGGCCACAAGGTATTAAAAGAGAACCTGGCGGCCACCGTGCATACACCCGGAGGAACCGGGGCCCTGAAGGTGGGCGCGGACTTCGTGGCCATCCAGTTTCCCGGCGCCGCCGTATGGATCAGCGATCCCAGCTGGGCCAACCACCGCATGCTGTTCTCCGCCGCGCACTATGAGGTGAACAGCTATCCCTACCTGGATGCGGAAAATTACGGGCTCAAGTTCGACGCCATGCTGGAAACCCTGGAAAGTGTGCCGGAGGGCAATCTGGTGCTGGTGCACGGATGCTGCCACAACCCGACTGGCATTGACCTGGCGCGGGATCAATGGGATCGCCTGGCCGAACTGTTCGGCCGCCGCTCGCTGATTCCCTTTATCGACATTGCCTATCAGGGGCTGGGTGATGGGCTGGAGGAAGACGCCTATGGGGTGAGGGCCTTTGGCGAGGCCGGGATCAACATGCTGGTGGCCTCCTCCTTCTCCAAATGCTTTGGGTTGTACCGGGAGCGGGTGGGCGCCCTGACCCTGCTGGCCTCGTCGCCCGAGGAGGCGGAGCGGGCCCTGAGCAATCTGAGAATCTGTGTACGCACCAATTATTCAAGTCCCCCCGCCCACGGCGGAATGATCGTGGATGCGGTGCTTTCCACGCCGGAGCTGCAGAAACTATGGCGGAACGAACTAGATGTGATGCGTGAGCGTATAATTAATATGCGCCGCCTATTCGTGGAAACGCTCAAGGCCATGGGCGTGAGGCGCGACTTTGGCTTTCTTCTTCAGCAAAAGGGGATGTTCTCCTATACGGGCATAACAGGCACCCCGGTGCTCCGGCTACGGGACGAGTACGGTGTTTACATGCTGGAAAACGGCCGCATCAACGTTGCGGGAATTACCCCGCGGAACGTGGAGTATCTCTGCGGTGCCATTGCCGCGGTGCTGGAAGAGTAACGCGCCGTTGTGGGACGCGATTGGGCAGGCGGCCGCCGGCCGGAGCACAGGCCGCCGCACGGCCTGCTTCCGTTCTTGATCGATAGGGCCGGAGCGTGCTTGGAGACAGCACTTGGCCAGGCACCGCCGCGCGCCGGGAACCTGGGCTCGGCCTTGAATTGTGGCGGGCAATGGGCTAGGATCGCAAGTATCTTGAGCGGGTAAAGGTCACTGATACAATTCGCTTTTTTGCCCCCGCGGCGATTTACCGGCCTCTAGTGCGTTTACGTTGGTTTATTGGCGTTGGATCAGTATCAACCGATTTGCTGGTTTCTCAATGGACGCTAATCCGCTGGTTAATGCAGCCTCGCCGTCGAGTTCCGATGCAGGCGAAAAGCGGACAATTAACCTTGTCAGCAACGCGCCCCCGGACAGAATTAACGGTCTGGAGGAGTTTCTCGCCGTTTTCAACGCCGGGGAAGCCCGCGCCGAGATTTTCCATTTCCGCTATATCATCCAGCGCAGGGCCAAGCGAGCCTTGGGGGGCAAGTTTGCCAGCGGCCTGTCCACGGAGGTCACCGAGAACGTAGAGCATAACCTGAACGAGGATGTGTTCGGATTGCGGCGCTGGCTGAGCGCCATCCGGCATGATGTGGGCAGCATCATGCTGCTCAACATTTTCAAGATCAAGGAAGACGCCCTGGCGGCGCCCCTCATTTTCTCCGACATGCTGCGCACGGGCCGGCCGCTGCTGGTCACCGGAGCGGATGCGACCACATTGGCGCAATTGACCGCCACCGTGGATCTGAAGTTCAAGAAGGTGCCGCCGGAAATTGACGCGGACCCAATGCTGAAGATGACTTTTCTGGAGCGCCCGCAGCGCCGTAAGGGCTTTTTGCAGACCGTCCGCAACGTAATGGAATTGGAATTCCTGCCCGAGGAAGTCAAGACCAAGATCGCCGATATCAACACCGGAGGAGACCCCGCCTCCCTCAACCACGCAGAAGTGGTCAACCTGTGTCTGCTGGCCGACATTTCCTCGCGCTACCGCGCGGTGCTCGATCAGTTCAGGACGACCATGGTGGACAGCTCCCTGCAGGTGCCCCAGTTGATTTCCATGTTCGAAATCGTAACCAACGATATTCCCGTGGCCCATGCTTCGGCGGCCTTCAAGAGTTTCCTGGACGAGGACGCGCCCCCACCGTCGGAGATCGACACCAAGAGTAAGCTGTTCGCCCAGATTTACCGCTATCTTTCCACGGACAAGGACGACAACCGGATGGGGCGCATGGACCGCATGAGCCGGTTTCACAAGGCGGTTTTTAATGTGGTAATCCGCAGCCGCGTCCGGGTGGATCCCTTTCTGTGGAAGCGCTGCCATTTCCTGGGGGGCCGCGATGAAGGCGAAAAACGGATTTTTAACTCCATGCGGCCCTATTTCCGAGTCCTGAACCAGGTCATCAAGGGCGGGGAAGAAGCCATTACATCGGAATTCAAGAAGCAGACGGCAATCACATTGTTCGACCTGATGCAAAAGACCGATCCCAAGCGCGCCGCCTCGGGCGGAGCAGACGCTCAGAGTATACAACTGGCCGCGGCCAATCTGCTAAATCTGATGTCCAAAGGCAAAGGTACGGCCTTTGAAAAGAGCCAGTATGTTGGGGAGAAGGGTGACCTGCCGGCATCTGCGGAAGCGTTTATGGCCAGGTTCGACGAACTTCCCCTCGGTCTGGAGGACCTGCGGCATGTGGCGGCCAAGCTGAAGCCGGTCTTGTTTCTCAATGAGGTGGTGTCCGCGGAAATTCAAAAAAGCAGCCTGGACGTGCTGAAGGCCGTGGCCCAGGATAGGGAAAAGACGCTACGCGAGATTTACATCCTCAACGCGATTTCCGAACTGACCAACTACTCCTTTCACGTGGGCGAGAAGAATATCCATAGCATTGACCGGGCCTGCAGCATCGTCCTGGCCAACGATCGGCTTGGGCTGGAATTTTCCCCGAAACCCCTCACCGAATATTCCGCCGGGTTGTTCGTGGCGGATGGGGAGCCGGAACTGGGCACGCTGCGCAACGACCCCAATCTGGTACGGCGCGCCTACACGGAGCTGGTGGGGATGAAGGTGGAACGGTTGGTCAAGCGCGCCGTGGACCACAAAATCAACTACCTGCAAAACACTTATGGAAAGAACTTCTTCGAAGTGGTCTACGATGGCGTCGTGACCAACCACAACCTGCCCATTTCCCGCAACCAGTTTGCGGAATTCGTCACTTCCCGCGGCATCCTGGGCAACCTGGACATCAAGGGCTGGCAGCCCTCGAATGAGAACGATCTGAAAGACCCCTTTCTGCAATTTGGGGACAAAGAGTCCTTACTGAAGAAAAGCAATCTTCGGGATAATCTGCTGGACGATTTTGAGGAGAAGTTCACAAACGCCTCGAAGGCGTTCCGGCAGCTTTTGAGCGAAACCAAGGCCAGCGCGGAGGCCAATCCCGAAGAATCGAATCCCAACGTGGTGCTGTGGTCGTTGTTCAAGCAGGGCATTTACAATCTGAACCGCGGCGAAGCGCGCAGCGCATTCCGCAAGAGTCCTTTTTTCAAGAATCTGCAGGAGTTGATCGCGAAAATTTCCTCCGAGAATTACTCCACCTTCACCGCGGGAATTGTCGATGACGGGATCAAGATTTTCCTGCCATGGAAGTTCGGTTATCTGCAGCTGATCGGCAATCGCTTCGCATTCCTCGTGGGCGAAAGGGTGGTCAAGTATCAGTTGCTGGCCTCGCCCACGGAAAAGTCAGAGGAGTTGGACAGTATCTCACGGGTACTCTACGAGCAGTTGCTGGAATTCTTCAGTGCTGAAAACAAGCTGCCCCAGGTGAAAGCCGTGCAGGACATGGGCGATGCCATTCAGAAAGCCACCCGCGTCTGGAACGAGTACAGCCGCTACCTGTCCATTGTGATCACGGACCGGGTGTTGAGCGAAACCATCGTCAAACAGCTTGTGCCGGGGAAAATCCAGGTGCAAAACTTGTGGTTTCTGTCCGACGCCAAGAAGCTCTGCCTTGGAAAAGCCATGGCCACTTCGGATGTGGTGCCCTTTGGAAAGATTTTGCAGACCCCGGAAAACATGGGGAGCCTCAACAAGAACCCCAAGTCCTGCAACACCACCATCGATGATTTTACGATTCAGATTCATGGCGTGGCCCGGCTGCGGGAAGAACTGGAAAATATTGGCAGCATCGCAAATGATGCCGTGGAGATATTGCGGAATCTGGCCCATGAACGCAGCGAAGGCCCCGCCATCGCCAAGCTTGAGCAGTCCCTGTTGCAAATGACGGCAATCCTTTTCAAGCCCATCCGCCATTTATCGGAAGCCGATATCCAAGCCCTGCACGGCATCGCCAAGCAACAGAGGGATTTGCTGCACACCCTTTACAATTCACCGTCTCCGCAGAAGCAGAAAATCACCCTGCGTTTGCAGGCGGAACTGCAGAATCGGCGCAGCGACGGCCACAGCATCAAGCTCAATTTCTCCGATGTTTTCCTCATCGACACGACGGAAATTCGTGTGATGCAGAAGGTGAAGCGGGGCGACGAGGTGGTGAAGAAGCAGAAAAAAATTGAGGTGGAAGTCGAGGCCACCCATCAGACCCTGCCTCTGCGCATGCGGGAGGTGATCAACACCCAGGCCATTCTTTCCAGGAAGTCGCACGTCGTGTTCTCGCCGGAGGGGCAGAAGAAAAAGCAATTGCAGTACACGATGGACAACATCAGCATTCTGCAATCCCTGCGCGGCAACGGCATTGTGCTCTACGCCGACACCACCCAGCTGACCGAATCGCAGGTGCACACCCTGGCCGCCCGCATCAAGCCTCACAACTTCTTCGTCATGGAGGAATTGAAGCCCGAGCCCCCCGAGGGCATGAAAGTAAACACCTCGGTGGACGCACTCACCGGGCGGCCCGTGATCCTGAGTGGTGATCAACCGGCCAGCACCCCCAGCTAAACCCCATCGCCGGGCCCGCGGCGCATTCTCGCATTACCGATGATGGTAAATTCAGGGCGCTGCCCTGCCCCTGCCGCGCCTTAGGCTGGTGTGGATGCCAGCGATTGCAGGGTCTTCCGGATTTCCGCTCCTACCTCGGCCAGACGGCCTTCGGCGGTGCTTGCTCGTCCAAAGGACCGTGCGCCGCCCTGGTAGCGCGGTACGATGTGGAAGTGCACATGGAAAATGACCTGCCCCGCCGGCGCGCCATTGTTGAGGAAAATATTGTAGTGGGGCGTGCCCATGGCTTTGATTATGCCGCGGGTGACCAGTTGCACGGTGGCGATCAGGGATTGCAGATCGGCTGTGGGCAGGGCGTCGAAGCCGGCCACTTCGAGCTTGGGCACCACCAGGGTATGTCCCTCGCTCTTGGGGTTGATATCCAGGAACGCCAGCTCGCTGCCGGTTTCGTAGACTTTCTCCGAGGGCAGGTCCCCACGGATGATCCTGGTGAAAAGGGTAGACATGGCGGCTCCTCTAAGGGGAAATGTGACCCGGGGGCGGCTAGCGCCGCCTTGGGACCAGGGCGCGGCTTGCGACATCCCCCCATAGCCACAGCCAGGATCGCTGTCAAGCCGTCCGGCCCTGCCCTCGTCCCGCCACGGGCGCCTGACTTGGCGATGCAGTTGCGCCGGCGGCACATACGCAAGCAGGCGCACCCCACCCTTTCATTTTTCAGGGCAGCCGCGCTATGCTGTGGGATATTTGCTGAGCATCTCCAATGCAGGGGCTCGCGGACGGGCCGGCTCGCCGCAAAGGTTGGCCCCTTCCGCCGCCGCATCGCCTGACTGGCCGAAGCCGGCCCATGCCATTACTGGGAGGACTCTATGAAAATCAACGACGGCGCTTCCGCCTCCTCACCGCAATCGGTGCTGTACAACCGTTGCAACATAGACCTCGCGGCGGGCGGCATCTCATTCGAGGAGGTGCCCTGCCAGAACCTGGAGGATGTGCTGGGCGGTTTTGGACGTTCCTTTCAAATGCTGGCGCGGGAGGAGATTACGGACGCCTTCGCCCCGCAGAATCCGCTCATCGTCAATACGGGCCTGCTCACCGGCAGCGACGTGATGACCGGGCTGCGCATCTACTTTTCCGCCTACAGCCCCTTGAAAGTATCCAACAAGGGCCTGCCGGCGGCCATGTGGTCCGCGGGAAGCGGGAAGTTCGGCTGCAAGTTCAAGTGGTGCGGCGTGGACGAGCTGGTGTTCCGCAACAAGTCCACGGAGCCGGTGCTGGCGCTGCTGCGGGAAGGGGAGAGCGGCCCCAGCCTGGAGCTCAAACCCGCGCAGCATCTGCTGGGGCTGGACAGCCACGAGAAAATCATGGCCCTGCAGAAAGAGTACGGCGATGCCCATTTCGCCGTGATCGGTACTGCCGGGGAGAACTTCGAGAACGTATACTTCGCCGCCGTGGCCCTGAGCACGGAAAACCAGCTCAAGTCCGGCGACGACAAGAGCCGCTGGGCTGGCCGGGGCGGTATGGGCAGCGTGATGGGATCCAAGAACCTGATCGCCATCGTGGCCCAGGCCAAGGACAAGTTCGGCAAGCTGACGCCTGCCTTGCGCGACCTGAACCGGGAAATCTCCGGCGGGGTGGGCTCGCGCAAATTCCGCGAGAAGAAAAAGGGCGGGCTGGGCGGCACTTGGGCCAACTACGAGCCCCTGCAG
>JAPUIH010000195.1 GCA_027297205.1 SAR324 cluster bacterium
CGCCGACCGGGTGATCGACCTGGGGCCGGAGGGAGGCGACGAGGGAGGCCAGGTGGTGGCCGTGGGCACCCCCGCCGCATTGGCCAGTCACCGCGAGAGCCATACGGGGAGGGCCTTGCGGAGCTACTTGCAATCGCCCGGCAGCGGAGAGAAAATCTCCTAGCGGAGTTCATCGAAAAATATTGCAAGGAGGCCGCCGCATCCGCAATGGGACGGCGCAGCGCTGCCATGAACCACAATCAGCAGAATGTCTTTCCCCGGCGGTTTTCCCGCCTTATGCGGGCGCTGGCCTGGCTGTTGATCGTGCTATTCGCCGCGTCCTGCACGCGGGATGTGGTGCGGGGGCCGCTGGAGGTGCGCCGCTACACGGTGGATTGGGACTCGCTGCCCTCCCGGCGCACGGCCGTGAACGGGCTGGTGGTGGACAGCGTGGTGCTCACGCCGGCCCAGTGGCCCCTGGAAGGCAGCGTCAAGCAGTTGTTCGCGGGAAACTTCCAGGGCGTCATCGAAAATTTCGACTTGAGCTTTCATTCGTCCACCTTGCGGGACGACATGCTGGAGCGGCTCTTCGATAAAGGCTTTCTGCCGGTGCTACTGCGGGTGCGCAACGAGGGCCAATCCGGGACCGTGTTCGAGCCCTCCCAATTCGCGGTGAGGGCCGACGCCGATACGGTGTTTTTCTCCCTGCCGGCGGAGGAACTGCCGGGGCACTTCAAGGAAATTGACTGGGGCAAGACGGGGGCGAATGTGCTGCTGGCGGCGTTGGTGGTGGTGGTGCTGGTGGCCGCGGCCAAGCAGGGCCGGTCGCGGGGCAGGGGAAGATTGTACGTTCCCGGCAGGCTGCACGTTAGCGGCGATCTGGGGACAGGCCGCGGTACCGCCGGAGCGGGGGCCTACGGCGCCCCCAGTAATAAGGGATTGCTGCGCCGCGGCAAGCTGGCCGCGGGCGCTGTGCTGGAAGGGTTCCTGTTCTTCCGCATGGACGGCCCCGTGACCGATTGGAGCACTGCGCGCCTGGAACGCTACCAATAAACCGCTCTCTCAACCTCCCGCGCGGGGATTGCATTCCCGACCTCCCATGGCAGGCGGGCGCCGGTATCCGTGGTGGCCTGTGGCCGCATTTCAAATGATTTACTTTAACCTGCGTGCCAATCCCCAGCCTGAATATCCAGCAGGCGATTTGACCCACCGAGCCAGGAACGGCGCGGAAATTCGCCTTGCCGCGGTGGGGGCGGTTGAGACCGCCGATGCGGCGTGAGGCCATGGCCCCGTGGAGCGGGGTAAGATTGCCCCCGAATTGGTCATAAATTCCCCGTTAATGCGGCGCAATCCCTCCCCAGCCGGTGCTAGGATATACGGTGAGGGGAAAAAATTTGTGGCCTCGCCGGATGCAACCTGGCCCGAACAACCCGTAAATTACCAGGGAAGTTTAGCAAAATGAAAAATTCCTACGAGATCAACGATCTGGAAAAGAAGGAGTCTTGGCGGCTGTTCAGGATAATCGGTGAGTTCGTGGAGGGGTTCGATGTGCTGCCCCAGTTTCTGCCGGCGGTCACCATTTTCGGTTCGGCGCGCACCTCCGAGGACGATCCCAATTACAAGCTGGCCATGGAACTGGCGGAAGAGCTGGTGCGGGAAGGATTTTCCGTGCTTACCGGCGGGGGGCCTGGGGTGATGGAGGCGGCCAACCGTGGGGCCAAGCAAGGCGGCGGCAATTCCATCGGGCTGAATATCGAACTGCCGGCGGAGCAGAGCGCCAATGCCTTCCTGACCTTCGGCCTTTCCTTCCGTTATTTCTTTGTGCGCAAGGTGATGCTGGTCAAGTACGCGTCGGCATTTTTTCTCCTGCCTGGGGGGTTTGGCACCCTGGACGAACTGTTCGAAACCCTGACCCTCATTCAGACCAATAAAATCCGCCCGTTTCCCGTGGTGCTGATCGGGGAGGCGTACTGGTCAGGCCTGATCTCCTGGATGCGGCAGCACACATTGGGCAATGGGATGATCTCGGAAGAGGATATGAGCTTGTTCCATCTCACCGACGACATCAGGGAGGCGGTGGAACTGGTGAAAAAATCCACGGCGGAACAGCAGGGCTTCTCTCCACCCTAGGGGGCAGGACCCGCCCCGGCGGCCGAAGCTACCAGCACAATGCAAAGGAAGGGAAGACCTCGCTTTTTTCCGCCCGCAGGTCGCAGCCGGCTTCCAGCAGGCCCGTGGCCGCGTCCCTGGCGGCGGCCAGCAGATAACCTTCGCTCCAGTCTCCGGCGATTTCCAGATCGTGGCCGCGCCGCGCCAGCTCTCTCAGCACCTGCTCGTCCACCCGCGGTTCGATGCGCAGGCGGTTCAGGTCGAAGCCGTGGGGATAGAAGAACTCCGGAAAATGCTCGCTTGAGAACTTGGGCGCCTCGATGGCTTCCTGAAGGGTCATGCCGAATTCGAGCATGTTGAGCAGGAACTGCAACTGCCATTGGTCCTGCTGGTCGCCGCCCATGCTGCCGAAGACCAGCCAGGGCTGATCCCCCTTGAACACCATGGAGGGGCTGATAGTGGTGCGGGGCCGCTTGCAAGGGGCCACCAGATTGGGATGATGGGCCGGCTCGAGATAAAAGGTTTGCATGCGGTTGCCCAGGGGAAAGCCCAGGCCGGGCATCACCTCCGCCGATCTGATCCAGGCGCCGCTGGGGGTGCAGGCCACCATGTTGCCCGCGCGGTCGATCACGTCCACATGCACCGTGCCCGGTCCCCAGGCCTTGCCGCCCAGGCGCTGATCCGCCGGCAGCAGGGCCGCTCCGCCCTCCGGGTCTCCAGGACGCAGCTCCGGATGGGCCGTGCCCATGTCGATCAATTGCGCGCGCAGCTTGCCGTAGTCCTTGGAGAGCAGTTCGGCGATGGGAACCCGCACCTGCTCCGGATCGCCGTAATACTGCTCGCGGTCGGCATAGGCCAGCTTCATCGCTTCCACCACGGTGTGCAGATAGTCGGCGGAATGATGGCCCATGGCCCGCAGATCGAAATTCTCCAAGATGGCCAGACCCTGCAGCATCACCGGCCCCTGGTTCCATGGCCCGCATTTGAACACCCGCGCGCCCCGGTAGTCCAGCGACACGGGCTCTTCCAGCCGCGTTTCGAACCGTTCCAGGTCCGAGCGCCGCAGCAGGCCGTCATGGGCCTGGGAGTAGCGGTCGATCTCCGTGGCGATGTCCCCCCGGTAAAACATGTCCAGCACCGCCTGCAGCCCTCCCTCGCGGCCGCCGCTGCTGGATTTCTCCGCCGCCGCCAGGGCATGGAACATGTCCGCCAGCGCCGGATTCTTGATGATCTGTCCCTCTTGCGGCAGCTTTCCCCGCGGCAGGTAGACCTGGGCGCTGCCGGGCCACTGGCCGCGGAACTTCTCCTCCAGCGCCGCCAACCCATAGCGCAACTGGCGGATCAGCCCCTTGTGCACGGGAAAGCCCTCCCGGGCCAGCTGCATGGCGGGAGACGCCACCTCGCCGAAGGTGAAGGTGCCGAAGCGCAGCAGGGCGGTCAGCAACGCCCCGAAGGCCGCCGGCACTCCCGCGGCCAGAATGCCCTCCCAGGGCACGGCGTCCAGCCCCCGCTCCCGGAAGGCTCGCGGCGTGGCCAGTTCGGGAGCAGCCATATTGCCGTTGACCGAGACCACCTTGCCCGATCCCGCCATGTGGATCAGCATGGGGCACTCGCCACCGACGGTGTGCATGTTGGGATTGACCACGCCCTCCACAAAGGTTGCCGCCACCGCGGCGTCCACGGCGTTGCCGCCCGCCTTGAGCAGGTCCGCACCCACCTGGGCGGCCAGGTAATGCTCCGCGGTGACCGCGCCGTGCGTGCCCAGCATGCGCGGGAAGAAGGGATTGCGATGGGTTTCGTCCGTGCCGAATTGGCGTGTGCTCATGCCGCGTATCCTCTATCGATTTTGCCGCCACCCCCACCACGCGGCGCCGCGCCCGCCCCTGACGGGGCCGCCGCACTGCGTGTATCTGGTTGGTAATAGTATGGGAATAGTATGTATACAGGAAGGGCCGCCGCCGGGGACGGCACCTCGTTGGCGGCGGGTGCCGCCGCTTGCGGGAGTTGCGTTCCGCCCGGATTTACAGGTTGTTCAATTCGGTGATCAGGTTCTCGGCAATTTCCTTGAAGGCTTTGCTGGTATTGGTTTCCTCCTTGGAGGTGGCCACCGGCGCTCCGTTGTCCCCGCCTTCCCTGATCGCCAGTTCGATGGGAACGCGTCCCAGGAAAGGCACGTTGTGCTGGCCGCTGGCCCGCTGGGCGTTGCCCTTGTCGAATATGGGCGTCTCCTCGTTGCAATGGGGGCACACGAACCCGCTCATGTTTTCCACCAGCCCCAGGATGGGCACGTCCACTTTGTTGAACATGGACACGCCCTTCAAGGCGTCCAGCAAGGCCACGTCCTGAGGCGTGGAGACGATCAGCGCCCCGGTGATCTCCAGCAGTTGGGTCAGGGTCAACTGGGCGTCGCCGGTGCCGGGCGGCAGGTCGATAATCATAAATTCCCCGCCCGGCCATTTGGTGTCGCGCAACAACTGTTCGATTACCTGGTGCACGATGGGGCCCCGCCAGATAGTGGCGGCGGATTCCTCCACCAGATTGCCGATGGACATCAGGCTAACCCCGTACTTTTCCAGGGGCACGATCGCATCCCCTTCCATCTGCGGTTTGGAAGAGCGCAGACCCATCATGATGGGAATGCTGGGGCCGTAGATGTCCGAATCGAACAGGGAAACCTTGTGACCCATCTTGACCAGGGTGACGGCCAGATTGACCGATACGGTGGATTTGCCCACCCCGCCCTTGCCGCTGGAGACGGCGATGATGGCGTCGTAGTTTTCCAGATAGGTCTGCCGCTGAGGCCGCTGGGGGGCCCTGGGCACGCCCGGCGCTTCCTGGCTGGGCGGCGCCTGACCGCCGTTGCCCGGCTGGTCGGCCATCTGGATACGCACCGAGGCGATGCCCTCGATCTGCATAAAGCGGTTTTCCACCTGCTCGGAGATGGACTTGCGCAATTGCTCGTCCGAGGGCAAATCCAGGGTGATGGTGACGTTTTCGCCCGCGACGATGCATTCGGTCACCGCCTCCGCATCCAGCAGATGCTTGCCTGAATCGGCCAGCTGAATTTCCATCAAAGCCTGTTCGAACTGCTCTTCCAGTGATGCCATAGTAAATCTTTCCGCACCTTATCGACGTTGCAATCGGGAGTCGGCGAAACCGCCGCCCATTTCAATAGTAGAAAGAAGCTTTGCCCCGCAGGGTAGCCTTACGGGAAACGAAAGAAAATACTTTATGATGGAAAAAGAGCCTTGCAAAGAGCGATCGGCATGAGGCGGTGCATGAGGGGGGACGGCGGTCCATGAAAAAAGTCCAGCCGGAAAGCAGCGTGCTGCCTCCGGCTGGACAATAGCGGAAAGGATGTGGATTACCTTACTGGACGATCCTGTCGTAATAGGAAGAATCGGCACTCTTGATGCCTCGCAATTCCTGATCCATGGCCGCCGTATCGCCCGTCAAATTGTAGGCCACGGCTTTGACGTGCATGGTGGACACGCTGGAGTCCTCAAAGAACTCCACTTTGCCGATGGTATCCAGAGCGCTACTGCCCCCCTCGGCCCCGCCCTTGCCAAGTTGATCCAACGCGACCTGATAGAGGGCATTGCCCCGCACCTGATCCAGAGTGGTGCCATTTTGAAGGGTGTACCCGCTTGCATCACCGGCCAGGGAATTCAACTCGAACTGTGCGCCGTCGGAATCGCCGGCCCCCGCAAGATACACGCCAGTGGCGAACTTGAGGTGGTTGTTTTCCTTATCCCCCCTGCCCGGCTCGTTGCCATGCTTGGCGAACAAATCACTCAGCATGTCCAGGGCGATCCTCGCTTCGCCCGCGGCGTATTCGCCGGTGGACAGGTTGTACATGAGCCGCGCGGAAGCGTGCATGGCGATCGTCGCATCATCATCGTCCCCTTCCGCGGCCATCTGCGCCAGCACCTCCATGCCCCGCAGGATGTTCTCGTTGGAGTTGCTGCGGATCAGGGTCACGCCCAGCAGATAGCGGGCGCTGATCGACTCCGGGGCCGAGGCCACCAGATCGTCCATCACGGGCACCGCGTCAAAATACCTTCCCTGTTGAGAGAGGGCATAGCCGAGGGCGTAGCGCATATCCTTGACGGCGGGGCTTGAGTCCGCCATGGGCTTGGGGCCCCCTTGAGCGACCTCCAACCCATTCTCCAGAGTCGTCACCGCGTCTGGCGCGAAGTTGTTCCGCAGGTCCTCGAGACCCTGCCTGTAAATCATAACGACCAGATTGGAACGCAGGTCGCCGTTGCCCGGATCCTTCTGCAGCTTGAGGGTCAAGTTGTCGATGGCCTCGGTTTGCGCGGAGGCCGGACCGGCCACCACGGCAAAAGACAGCACGGCCAGGACGGCCACGAGCCAGCGTAATTTTTTCATAATCGATCCTTCCCGCGAATTCACATTCGGTAAATGTGGATAAAACAATGGATTACGTACACCCTGCCTTAGCATTCCGTGTTTCAGATTGCAACGCTGCCATGGGCGCGGATTGCCCAGGCGCCTCCCGGCCTGGGATCTGTTTGAAAAACCCTATCACGCCACAATTGTCATTCCGAGGCCCGTGCAGCGGACCGAAAAAATTGTAATCACCAGTAGGATTATTCGCTTCGCTCAGAAGGACTTAGCGGCGGATTCGCATGCACCGTAATCGGCTTTTTTAAATGACAGTCTACCGGGGCGCTCGGCGCGGGCGCTGAGTAAGAATTTCCACCGCGGGAGGGAGGGGTTTTCCCCGATTGAGGGGGTTTTTCGTGCTGGATGCCGCGTGGTCATAGTCGATGTAGCGGTAGGGCAGATGGCCGTCCCTGCCAGGCGGAATGCCCAGCCGGGCGGTGCGGATCACGCGCCGGGGCCGGTATCCCAAGTCCAGCAGCAAAAGCCGCTCCGTACAAAAGCCGCGCCCGTCCCACTCGGGTACCCGCAGCCCCAGGGCCCGGCAAAGCAGGGTCTGGCCCGCGCAGAGGCGTTTCAGAGCCCGGGGCCTGCCCGAAGGCAGCGTATTGAGGCACCGCATTCGGTCCAGCATGGCGTCCGTTCCGGATGCGCCCAGGTAGGGGATGGCAGCCTTGAACAGCACCGCATTGCCCGCACCCCGGCAGCTTACGTTGAAGGAATCCCCGCCCCGTGCGTAGTACATATAAATGGTGCCTGGCGCCATGAACAGCGCCTTGCGCTTTTCCGTGTAACCCAGGGAGGCGTGGCTGGCCTTTTCCCTGCGATAGTAGGCTTCCGCTTCGACAACCTGCGCCGCCAGCCACTGCCCATCCAGCCGGTGGCAGAGCACCTTGCCCAGCAGGCGTCTGGCGACGCGCTGTGCGTCATCATTGAAGAACTCGGAAGATAGAGCGCTGCCTGCTGGGTTCACGGCATCTGAGGTATGAATTTTTTGGGAATGGCGGCCCGCCGGTCAGGCCAGGGGCATGGACCCAGCGCGTCCGGGCGAGGCCTCTTCTTCCCGCTTCTTTTCGGCAACCCGCGGCACGCCGCAGCCCCTGGGCCGCATTCAGGTGGGTACGCCCAGCTTTGGCAATATCCAGAATTGCAATGCGAAATAGAAGACCAGCACGCCTCCGCCGATCAGTATATCCATCATCATGTGAGGTCCAGGCAGGTTCGCGGTTATAATGGGCAATATCATCCATTATAACGCGGTGGCCGGGATAATGTGGTGAATAATCCCGAATCCGCCAGGAACAGCGAAAATCGCCCCGGGACCTAACCCCCCGGATTGTCTGCCCCTATGTAGTTCTCCAGGTGGAGCAGATTGTCTTTCAGATCGACCACTATGGCTTGGAGGATGTTGCGGATCGAGAGCATACCGTCGACGCCGATGCCGTCGGCGGAGATGGGCAAGTGCCGTATGTGTTTGTCCAGCATCATTTCCAGCACTTCATCCGCCGGCATTTCCGGCGGGATGGTAATCACCGGCGCGGTCATCACATCGCGAATGATTGTTTGATCCGGGTCAAGGCGGTTGTGCACCACCTTGTACATCAGGTCCCGCTCGGTGAATATGCCAACCAGTTTCTCACCCGAAACGACGGCCACAGCCCCTACCTTGGCGGGCAGGGACGCGTCCACGGCATCCATGACGGTATTCTCGGGCGAGACCAGTATGGGAGGAACATGCGCTATTAACAGAAGGTTCATGCCTGGCTCCTTCTGGGATTCGGGATAGCCGGGCCTTCCGGAGGAACTTGGAACGACCCCAACCTACGGAAGCACGCCCATTATATCACATATTACAACGCCAAATCCGCCTCCTGGCAGAACATAACTGAAGAAGTGAATACCATGGGGGTTTTGATGGGGCTCCCCATCGTTCACGAAAAGCAAAACCCGGCTGGGCTACCAAACACAACCGGGTTCTGCAATCCCTCAATACAACTGAAAAGGCTGGCACTCGTCCAAAAGATACCGGCCTTCCCATGCCAACACATTAACCGC
>JAPUIH010000196.1 GCA_027297205.1 SAR324 cluster bacterium
AATTCGGCCCAGTTCACCCGCGTGCACAAGGTCCTTGAGGCGCAGGAAGGCCGGATGATATTGCAGCAGATGGCCCACCATCAGGCTGCGCTGACCTGCCTCGGCAATCCGCACCAACTGCTCAGCCTGCTCTACCTGGAGCGCCAGGGGCTTTTCCACGAATACGTGCTTACCGGCGTGCAGGGCCTGGAAAGCAAGCTCGAAATGCAATTCGGCCGGTGCCGCAATCACGATACCGGATACAGAGGGATCGGAAAGTATTTGCTGCGTAGTTTCGGCGGCGGCGCCATACTGCTTCGCCATGGCATGCGCGGTTTTCTCATTCGGGTCCGCAATTGCCCTCAGCGCGCCCAGCTCGTGAAAATTCCGCACCAGATTTTTTCCCCAGTATCCGCATCCAAATACGGCCACCAGGTTTTTGTCTTTTCCTTTACTCATTGCCAAATTGCTGGGGAGGATAGGTTATGATTCCGCTGAAAAACCGAGATCATTTCAGCTTAATCTACAGCGGTGGATTTGCACAGATGGTGCCGAAACCGGTGGCCCGGCCGGAAAACCGCCATCAAGCCAAGCCGAGATATGGCATGGAAAACCCTGTGTGCGAGTACTATAGCCGATTTTTGCATGAAGAGAATATACGCATGGGTTTTGGGCATGGGGAAGCGCGGCACCTCCATGCAAAAAATCAGGATTCTTTTGCACTCCGCAAGGCATCTAATTCTTGGCAAGGAACCCATCGGGGCTGTATAGGATGATGCTACCGAGGGGCAGCATTGTACAATGCACGGTGCGCAGGTTGTGCCAGCTACGGATGATAACAATGTACCCCCAATTCTGACTCCAGCCAATCAGACAGCTCTCACATGAAAATTCGAAAGATTGTATGCATCGGTGCCGGTTACGTGGGCGGGACCACCATGGCAGTGATCGCGGACAAGTGCCCGGATATCAAGATGGTGGTGCTGGATATCAACCCGCGCCGCATAGCGGAATGGAATTCCGATGCGCTTCCCGTTTTCGAGCCCGGATTGAAGGAAATTATCGCTCGTTGCCGGGGCCGCAATTTGTTCTACGAGGATGCGCATCCGGAGGCCATTCCCGATGCGGACATGGTTTTCTTCAGTGTCAACACGCCCACCAAGGAGTTCGGCGAGGGCGCGGGAATGGCCTCCGATCTTCAGTACAATGAGCAGTCCGCGCGCTTCATCCTGCCCCATTTGAAGGACGGGGCGATCATCGTGGAGAAATCCACCGTGCCCGTACAAACAGCGGAGGCAATTTCCCGCATCCTGCACCACAATAACGATGGGCGGCATTTTCCCGTGCTGTCCAATCCGGAATTCCTGGCCGAAGGCACGGCAATCCAGGATCTGGAAGACCCGGACCGGGTGCTGATCGGATGTGAGGAAAACGAGGCGGGACGGGCCGCCGCGCGGGCCTTGGCGGAGATATACCGGCGCTGGGTGCCGGAAGAGCGGATCATATTTTCCAATGTCTGGAGTGCCGAACTGTCCAAGCTGACCGCCAATGCCTTCCTGGCCCAGCGTATCTCTTCCATCAATGCCATGACCGCCCTGTGTGAGGTGACCAACGCCAGCGTGACTGAAATCAGCCAGGCTATCGGCATGGACAGCCGGATCGGGTCAAAATTCCTTGAGGCGGGAGTGGGATTTGGCGGATCCTGCTTTCGCAAGGATATTCTCAATCTGAGTTACATCTGCCAGCAGCAGGGCTTGCCTGAAGAGGCCGCGTATTGGAAGAGCGTGGTCGGCATGAACGACTATCAGATCAACCGCTTCACCCGAAATGTGATCGACCGGCAGTTCAACACGGTGACGGGCAAAAAGCTGGCGGTTTTCGGCTTCGCCTTCAAGCCTGGCACCAATGACACGCGTGACTCGCCCGCGCGCTACGTGTGCCTGAAACTGCTGGAGGAAAGGGCGCACCTGGCCATCACAGACCCGGAAGCGCTGGAGAACGCCCAACGCGATCTGCAGGGCCTTACAGGAAAGGTCGAATTCGAGCCCGATCCCTACAAGGCGGCTGCCGGCGCCCACGCGATTGTGCTCATTACCCACTGGGATGCGTACCGCAAGCTGGATTATCGCCGAATATTCGCAACGATGGAGAAGCCCGCCTCGTTCTTCGACGGCCGCAACTGGATCGACCCCCATACCCTGCACGAGATAGGCTTTCACGTGTATCCAATTGGGAAATCGCCCCTGCTGCCCGATTAGCCGCGGCGCAAGGAAAGACCGGCATGGCACGCCATCCTATTGGCGCGATTGCCCAGCATCTGCCCGCCTTCATCAACTTAACCGCCCCTCTAATTCCATACAGTTTCAGTGTTGGATCGGCCCCGCCGCATCTCCCACTTGCCCCCTTCCCCTGCTTCGCGTAAGAATTTTCACAGAAACGCCGTGCGGGGTCAGTCCGCTGCGGGTTTCCAGCCGGCCCACAAGGATTTTGCCATGAACCGGAACGATGGAATAAGGGACGATCGCGCACTTCGCGGGCGAGACAGGCCCACGGTGGGGAACGGGCCGGATGCGGCGCGGCGAGTGCGATTCAGTGGCGGCAACGATTTTCAGGCTGCGCTGCAACGGCGCGTGGATGAGTTCCTCGGGCACACGGGCATACGCACGCGCGACTGTCCCCAGATGTACGTCAAGACCGGGGTGATCCTGCTCAGCTTCGCGGTGTTGTACGCCTTGCTGGTGTTCGTGGCGAGCGCCTGGTATACCGCGCTGCCCCTGGCGGTGATGCTGGGGTTGGTCACCGCGGAGATCGGCTTCAACATCATGCACGACGGGGGACACGGCGCCTATTCCGCCCGTCCGTGGATCAACAGGCTGATGGTCATGTCGCTGGACATGATCGGCGCCAGCTCATACTTGTGGCGCTGGAAGCATGGGATCTTTCACCACACCTATCCCAACGTGACCGGGCAGGATCCGGACATTGAGTTGGGAGTGCTTGGCCGGCTCGCACCCCAGCAGCCGCGCCGCATGCACCATCGCTGGCAACAGTGGTACATCTGGCCGCTGTACGGGGTGTTGGGACTGAAGTGGCATGCATTCGACGACTTTCACGATGTCCTCATCGGACATATCGCGGGCCGGCGCTTCCCGCGCCCCAGGGGCAGGGATCTGGCGGTGTTCGTGGGCGGCAAGATTCTGTTCTTCGGCCTGGTCTTCGGCCTGCCCCTGCTGCTGCACCCGCTCTGGGTCGTCGCGGTGCTCTACGGTGTATGGGTGTTTGTACTGGGGATGGCTCTCAGCGTCGTGTTCCAACTGGCCCACTGTGTGGAGGAGGCGGAGTTTCCTCTGCCGAACGCCGAAACGTTGCGGCTGGAGCGCCCCTGGGCCGTGCACCAGGTGGAGACGGCGGTGGACTTCCTCAGGACGAGCCGGGTGGCCTGCTGGCTGCTTGGCGGCCTCAACTTCCAGATCGAGCACCACCTGTTCCCCCGCATCTGCCACGTCCACTACCCTGCTTTGGCCAAGCTGGTGGAAGACACCAGCCGGGAATTCGGCGTGCGCTATCACGTCCACCGATCGATCTGGGCCGCCTTGGCCTCCCATTTCCGCTGGTTGCGCGCCATGGGCGCGCCGGCATAACGCCGGCCCTAATCAGTGTCTGAAAACACTACCCGCGCCCCTGAGGAGGGGCGACAGCCCCGTCTCGAAGGGTGCGGGGACCTGATTTTATGCCGGTGGCCTTCGAGACAGCCGCCCGTGGCGGCTTCCTCAGGCACACGGAACTGAGTTTTCAGACACGGCCTTAACCCCTGCCGTGAGGTTTCGCTCCGCCGCATTTCCCCCTTGCCCCCTGCCCCTTGCCCCTGTGCGCCCGATCGCGTAAAAATTTCAGCAGGGCCGCATTTTTGCGGCAGCGAGCGTTCATCCTCCGCAGCGGAGTCAAGCCGTGGCCAAAGCCCAGCAAAAACCAGCATCCCGAAGCCGAAAAAAGCCCGCGCCATCCTATTCCCTCGCCAACCCCTTTGCCCCGCAGCGCGGCGGTGGGGATGGGCGGAAGCAGATGGAGCAGTACGAGCGCGTAATCGCCCGGGGCGAAGAACTGCTGGCCAAGCCCTTGCAGTTGGGGGGTGAGGCCCGCATCCGCCAGCAGCATGCCAAGGGCCGCATGACCGTGCTGGAGCGCGTGCGCGTGCTCACCGGCGCTGAGCCCAATATTCTCTTTCAAAACTGGGGCCCCGACCTGGACGGCGCTTCCATCTTTACCGCGATCGTGGATATCGAAGGCCGGGACGTGGCCCTGTACGGGCATGACTTCACCCTGCGCGCGGGCTCCATGGACGCCACCAACGGCGCCAAGCTGGCCAAGCTGCTCTACATGGCCGCCCGGAACGGCATTCCCGTGATTGGCATGAACGATTCCGCGGGGGCCTTCGTGCCCGCCGGCGTGGGCGGCCTGGACGGCTATGCGGAAGCCTTCACGGCCATGCGCAGGATCAACGGCGTGGTGCCCTCGATCATGCTCATGTTCGGGTTCAACGCCGGGGGTGGCTCCTACCTGCCCCGCCAGGCCTCTTACCTGATTCAGCCCGCCAGTACTTTCTTCGGCCTCACCGGCCCGGACGTGGTGCGCGAATCCATGGGCGAGGACATCACCGCCGACGAGCTGGGCGGGCCGGCGGTGCATTCCGCCTCGGGAGTGGTGGACCTGACGGCCAACACAGAAACGGACGCCCTCAGGCTGGCCCTGAAGCTGCTGGCCTATCTGCCGGACAACAACCATTCCTCCCCGCCCTTCCGGGCCACCTCGGACCCCATCGACCAGTACATGGAGGAGGAGGCGATCCTGCTGCAGCGGGCCCTGACCACGCCCAACTCGGGCTTCAACACGCCCTTCGACATCACCCTGTTTCTGCAGCAACTGGTGGATCACGGGGACTATTTCGAAATTCAGCCCGGCCGCGCGCGCAACATCGTCACCGCCTATGGCCGCATGGGGGGGCACGTGGTGGGCTTCGTGGCCAACAACAGCGATGTCAACTCCGGCTATATCGACGTTGCCGCCGCGCAAAAGGCCACCCGCTTCATCCGTTTCTGCAACCTGTACAACATCCCCATGGTCTTCATCGAGGACGTGACCGGCTTCGCGCCGGGCAGCGAGCAGGAACGCGCGGGAATCGTCCAGGCGGGCCGCGCGCTGCTGGACGCCATCGTGGATCTGCGGGTGCCGCGCATCCTGCTCATCGTGCGCAACGCCTTTGGCGGGGCCTACGCCTCGTTCAACAACTACGCCACCGGCGCCGACGCGGTGTTCGCCCTGCCCACGGCGCGCATCGCCGTGATGGGTCCCGCCGGGCGGCAGTACATCTACAAGGACGAGTTCCGGGCGGTGATGACCACCTACCAGCAGGCCCGCGGCAAGGACGAAGCCGCCGCCGCCAAGGAGCGCGACCGGGGCATGGCCGAACTCACCCAGCGCTACGAGCAGGAGCTGCTCAACCCGGAGGAGGCCCTCAAGCTGGGCTCAGTCTCGCGCATCGTGCTGCCCGGCCATAGCCGCAAGGTGGTGGGCGGGCACCTGACCTTCCTGATGCGCCACTACACCCCCACGGCCATGACCGGCGTGCAGAGGGAGTAAGGCGCGTGGCTGGCGCGGCATCCTCGTATATTTTTCCATCCCCGGTGGCACAGCCTGTTGTGCCAGTACCTCGATTATGGAATAGTGCCCGCAATGCGGGCGGACTCAACCTGGCGTTGTGGCTTGGGTGAGCGCGCTTTCCATTCACTTTGGCGGAAGGCCCACGCGGGAATCCGTTTTTCATTGCACACATGACGGGGAGACGATGCGCGGGGAACAGGATGCGGCGAACGAGAACAGCCCTT
>JAPUIH010000197.1 GCA_027297205.1 SAR324 cluster bacterium
GCCCACACCGCAAAACTCAAAAAGGCGATGGCCGACGTGGCGTACACCATGGTCACGTAGCCAAACAAAGGCTTCTTGGAAAACGTGGGGATAATTTCGGAAACCATGCCCATGGGCGGCAGGATCAGGACGTACACCTCGGGATGCCCGAACACCCAGAACAGATGCTGCCACAGAATTACGCTGCCGCCTTCAAACGGTGCGTAAATTTTAGTGCCGAAGTAACGGTCGAACAGCAATTGTACCAGCGCAATTGTAATTACCGGCAGGGCCATCACCAGCAGAATGTTGGTAATGAGGGCCGTCCAGGTGAACAGCGGCATCCGGAGCAGGGTCATGCCGGGGGCGCGCAGGTTGATGATGGTGGCCACGAAATTGATCGATGCGATCAGGGAACCCAAACCCATAATCTGCAGGCCGATAACGTAAAAGTCGGTGCCGTGGTCGGAAAACTGAGTTGCGGTCAGGTTGGCATAGGCGAACCAACCCACCTGGGGAAGCTGGCCGACCAGGAAACCGCCGTGGAACAACAGCCCTCCGGAGAGGAACACCCAGTAACTGAGGGCGTTGATGCGCGGAAATGCCACATCCCTCGCACCAATCTGCAGGGGAATAATGAAATTGAAAAAGGCCGCGTTGATCGGCATCACAAATCCGAAGATCATGATGATGCCATGCATGGTGAACATGGAATTGAAGGTGCTGGCCGACAGGAAATCGTTGTTGGGAACCATTAGCTGGGTGCGCATCAGCATGGCCTCGATTCCGCCGACGATACCGAACACCAGCGCCGTAACACCATAGAGCACCCCAACGCGCTTGGCGTCCACCGTGGTGATCCAACTCCACGCACCGCCTCTTACGTAGCTGTACTTGGGATCCAAAACCGCTTCAGTCATTTCGACTTCTCCTCGTCAGTAGCTCTCTTGACTGTTCTCCCGGCCTCGCCGGGGGGGCCAGGAGCAAGATCCATATCACGCCGGGGCAGGCGTTGCTTCGCTTACTTGGCCTGCTGCAAATAGGCTGCAATGTTTCCCAGTTCGCCCTTGAGATGCGGAAGCGCCGCCATCATCCGGGTGGTGCGCTTGGGCTTGTAGCCTGGCGGATAGCTCTTGCCGAAATTGGTGCTTCCGTTCATCACCCGCGCCGTGACCAACTCAATTGACGAACCCGCGATGGCCGGCCCGATAGGTCCGTCCTTGGCCGGATCGGTACCATGGCAGGCGACACAATTGACCATGAAAGCCTGCTTGCCTTTCACTGCGTCCGAACCGCCGCCGGATGGTGTCATTGCTGCCGAGGGGGCCGCTGCGGGGGCCATGGCCGCGCCGGGCTCACTGAGCAGGTAAGCAGCCAGTTGGGAGGCCTCCTGTTCGTTGACGGGAACCGGAAGCACCATCAGCGCGCCGGGTTTTATCTTCTGCGGATTTCGAATCCAGCGGGCCAGATTGGCAGGAGTGTTCTTGAGGATTCCCGAGGCAAGCGTGGTGCGGGTTTTCAAATCGTTCAGGTTGGGTCCGATAACGCCCACGGCGCCGGGCACGCCCTTGATGGTGTGACAGGCCACACAGGCCTTCTGAGCGAACAACCGCTGCCCGGCTTTGGCATCCGCGCCTTCCGCCACGGGCGGCTTGCTCTGGTTGGCCATCCACGCCTTAAACTTTTCCTCACTCTCCACGATGATGCGGAAGCGCATATTGGCATGGGAGATGCCACAGAACTCGGCGCACTGGCCATAGTAATAGCCCTCCTCCCTGGCATTGAACCAAACGGTATTGACATGGCCGGGAAGCGTATCGATTTTCGCGGCAAGTTTGGGCATCCAGATACTGTGAATTACATCCTTTGAGAATGTATCGACGACAATGTCAGTGTGGACGGGGATATGTAATTCGTTGGCGGTCACGATGCCGTGGTTGGGATAGTTAAACTCCCACCACCACTGATGACCGATCGCCTCCACCTTGAATGCATCGTCGGTGGGTGGGCTGTAGGCGCGGAAGATACCCACCCAGGTCGGTACGGCGATAAAGACCAGCAGGATCGCCGGAACGATCGTCCAGGTAAGTTCCAGGATGACATTGCCATGTACCTGCTTTGGAATTTCCCCTGTCTTTTTGTCACGGAATCGCCACAGCGCATAAATAAGCGGCACAAATACGGCAATAAAGATTCCGATATCAATCCAGGTCACCAGGACATAGAGATCCTGAATAATCTGCGTGGCATCGGACTTTGGATCGACGGTCGTTTGAATGCCTTCTCCGAAGCAGCCCGCGAGGGCGAGCATGCTGAAGGCCAATGCAGGCCCCGCAAACAGGCGAGGGGTATGAGTCTGGTCAGCCTTGTTCTCCATTTGACTTACAACTCCGCTTCATAAATTGCCGATTGTGCGGTGAAATGGCGCGTGCGCGGCTTTCATCCCTTCCCGGTCAAATTTTTCCTTGTGGATCGCCTCTCCTTTGTTGCTTGCGGGTGGTCAAGTGCTGGTGCTGGCATCAGGACTTTTCTGGAACCCAGCATGCCTCAGGCAAAATGCTCCTTTTATTGTAACGCTATCCGGTGCGATGTGGCCTTCGCCGTTATGGGCCTGCTACGCTGCCGGAGTGTTAGGGTAGTCCCGAATTGCCGAGAAATGGCATGCCATTGGACACAAAACCTGCCGCGCAGCCACTTATTTGTCGCGCAAGTGGAATAAAAAAACTCGCTAACTTTGCCAGAGGAATTACCAAGATGCAACCTGAAAAAAGGAACCCCGCGGCCGGTGGGACCGAAAGCCGCGGGGACGCTGGATGCCGGCCGTAGGCCTGATCAGCGCACTTTGAAATACACGACCAGGGCGAGCACGAACAACAGGATCGATATCATGTGCATGCGCCACACCACACGGCTGTTGACGTTTTCGCTGCGCATGAGCTGGTCTTCGGAGCCCGGCGGATGGATGCCCACCTTTTTCAGTAATTCCACCCACGCCGAAACCACTTTCCGCTCAGACTCCGAGTATGTCCACAGACTTTGCAAATGATGATGGTAAGGCGCGCGATAGAAAAATCGTATCCGCTCCGCTTCCTCCCGCCCTTTCGCCCAGAGCATTATCTTGAAGAATCCGCGTTGAATGATGGTGGAAAGGGTGGTCAGCACCAGCACGCCACCCACCAGCGGCAGAAACAACTCGGCTTTGGCGAATATGAACATAGCCGAAAAAGTACTGCCCAGCGCCAGGGCCCCCATATCGCCCATCGTAATCATGGCCGGCGGTGCGTTGTAACGCAGGAAGGCCAGCCCGGCGCTCAGCATCGCTGAGGAAAATATCACCAATTCGCGCAGATCCGGAGACAGCAGAGGCAGCTTGAGACGCCGGGCGAATTCGGGCTCGGCGCCCATATACGCCACCGCCGCGACAAAGAGCGTGCAGGTCATGATGGGAACAGTCGCCAACGAGTCCATGCCGTCGGTGAGATTAACCGCATTGGCGCCGGCCACGACAATCAACACCATGAACGGGACAAAAAATTCCCGGGGCAAATAGGGGTACCACCACTTGAGCGGAATGAAAGGCACCACCAGCTGCCCGTCGATATCGACGAATCTGTACAACCCCACCACGACTACAAACGCCACCACCACTTCCGCGAGTAGCCGCACGCGGCCACTGACGCCGTCCGCCTTGTCCGTATAGGATTTTTGTTTTTCCACCCCCTTGTTGACCCTGATCCGGTGCAGGATTTTCGCTATATCGTCCCAAGCTCCGATCGATCCAAAAGCCAGCATGATGATGAGCAGCGCGCCGATAAATTGATTCCACTCGACCCACAGCAGAACCGAAATCACGATCGCAAGGATAAGCGGCCCGCCCCCCATGATGGGTTTGGCGCCCGCGTAGGGAGCGGGCGCCGCGGGCTCGGGCGCAACAAAATCCGCTGTGATGCCCTTGCGCCGGAACAGGCGGATGATAGGGGGCATTACCGCAATTATGATCCAGTACGTCGATAAGAACGACAGCCCCGCACGGAATAACACGGACTTGAAGATTTGGTAGGGCCAAATTTGGTAGAGCAACTCAGCCAGCATGGAGGGCAGATAACCTGGTGCGGGGATCAGTTTACAGCTCGCCGCTCCAGCCGCGGACGCAGCCGGTGGCGGAGTCTTGGGAGACGCCTGAGGAATGAACCATGGTTCCCCGCGGGTCGGCTTCCGGCGGTTCGTCCTGCCGAAGCCCCGCGGCTATACGGTCATCAGTTCCTGTTCCTTGGATTTTACCAGTTCTTCAATTGATTTGACGTGCGTATCGGTCACCTCTTGAATTTTCTGATGGCCCACCTTTTCCTCGTCCTGGGAAATCTCCTTGTTTTTCTCTTTGGCTTTTAGCATATCGTTTGCGTCGCGCCTGATATTGCGCATGGCAATTTTGCTATCTTCTCCCATCTTTTTTACGTGCTTGGCCAGTTCCTTGCGGCGCTCCTCGGTGAGCACGGGTATGGGCACGCGGATCATGTTGCCATCGGATGAGGGGTTCAGCCCCAGATCGGAAGCCATGATCGCTTTTTCCACGTCCTTGATCGTGGACTTGTCGAAAGGCGTCACCGTAATCAGTTGGGCGTCCGGTGTGTTCAGGGTCGCCAACTGATTCAAAGGCGTGGACGTACCGTAATAATCCACCATAATTGGATTCAGAATCTCGGCGGACGCCCTTCCCGTGCGTACGGCCGCAAGATCGTTCTTCAACAAATCCAGGGTATGGTCCATCTTTTTCTTGGACGTATTCTGAATCTCAGCCACCATGACGCCACCTCACTGTTCCAATGAACGATCAATTGGCTTTACGCTATCAGCGCCTGGGCCTGTGCGGTACCGCATCGCTCATGTATGGCGCTTAGGTGACCAGCGTACCCACGGCTTTACCCCGGACGGCGTTGAAAAGCGTGCCTTCCTTTTCGATGTTCAATACCAGAATTGGAATTGCATTGTCCTTACAAAATGCCACTGCGGTTGTGTCCATCACCCGCAACTCCTTCTGCAACACCTCCTGGTAGGTAAGCCGGTCAAACCGCACGGCATCCTCGTGGGTCTCAGGGTCTTTGTCGTAAATGCCATCCACGCGGGTGCACTTGATCAGCACGTCCGCACCAATTTCGGATGCCCGCAGTGCCGCGGCGGTGTCTGTGGTGAAAAACGGATGGCCCGTTCCCCCGGCGAATATCACCGCGCGCCCTTTATCCAGATGCCTTTCAGCGCGCCTTCTAATATAGGGCTCAGCTATAGCGCGAATCTCGATGGCCGTCATTACGCGGGTATCCACCTTCTTTTGCTCGAGCACGTCCTGCAGGTAGATCGCATTGATGATAGTGCCCAGGATGCCCATATAGTCAGCGGAAATCCTGTCCATGCCTGGGGGCGCGGAACGCGTACCCCTAAAGATGTTTCCAGCTCCCACCACGAGGCCAATGCCGATTCCGCAATCAGCGATTTCATGGATCTGATTCGCGATGCTGTGAATGACCCCGTAGTCAAACCCAATGCCTGCGCTGCCGCCAAATACCTCTCCGCTCAGCTTAAGAAGCACTCTCCGGTACTTCAATTTCCCGGATTGCGGCTTCACCCGTTTGCGCGGCTGGGTTTCCATCGCCACTCCAACTAGAATTGGAACTTTGCGAATTTCTCTAGGGTGATTTCCGTCCCCAGCTCGGTTGCGGCTTTGGAGACCACCTGATTTACCGACTTTTCCGGGTCCTTCACGAACTGTTGATCAAGGAGGGAGACCTCCCTGACGAACTTACCCATCCGCCCTTCGACCATCTTCGCCACAATCTCCGGCGGCTTGCCGGACTCCTCGGCCTGGGCCGTGAGGATTTCCCTTTCCTTGGCGACCACCTGTGGGTCTATTTGGTCGCTGCGCACCGCATGCACTTGGGAAGCAGCCACGTGCATGGCCAGGTCTTTCGCCAACTCTTCCAGGCTGTCCCGCCGCGCACCCTGGCCGGCACCGAGCACAATCAGCACTCCGATCTTGCCATTGGAATGTACGTAGCCCCCCACCAGCCCATTCTGTGGTGCTTCCTCGCGAACGCCTTCAATGTACTGCAGATTTTCGCCCATGGTGCTGACGGCCTGGGTGATGTGCTCCTGCACGGTGCCACCGTCCGTGGCCATCGTCTGGGCGAGCACATCTGCGTCTCCGTTTTCCAATACCTGCCGGGCCAATGCCTGGAGCAGGGTCTGGAACTGATCGTTCCGGGCCACGAAATCCGTCTCCGAGGCCAAGCGCACCATGGCCGCGCGGCCGCGGTCATCGGAATAAGCGATTGCGATTCCTCCTTCGGAGGTTTCCCGGGAGGATTTCTTCGCTGCAACCGCGATTCCCTTTTTCCGCAGAAAATCCTTGGCCTGCTCCAGGTCTCCACCGGTTTCCTGCAGGGCGTGCTTGCAGTCCATCATTCCCGCCCCGGTGGTATTTCTCAATTCCATTACCGTCGCTGCTGATATGCTCATTTCTGTATACTGCTTCCTTTGCCGCTGTGAGTTTTCATGGGTTTTACTCTGGGACGACGCCCTGTCTCAGGATTCCGCCTTGTCCCCGGAGGCGGCCTCCGCCTCCCCTACCGTTGACCCATCCGCCGGCTGAGCCTCTTCCGCACCGGCGGAGGCGGTTTTATCGGCGGCGTCACTTGACTCGGGCGCTGCTGCCTCGGGAGTAGCTGCCTCGGGAGCAGCTGCGGTTTCACTCGACTCGGGCGCTGCCGCTTCTGGAGCGGGCGCCGCCGGCTCCGGAGCAACTGCGGCATCACTTGACTCGGGCTCCGTTGGCTGCAGAGCAGCTGCGGCGTCACTATCGGCCGCGGGCGCTGCTGCCTGAGGGGCCGAATCTTCCGCGGTTGTCTTTTCCGATGGTGCGTCGGCCTGAATAGTGGCCGCCATCTTGGCCACGGATTCCTGCAGGGCCTGGGCCGTGCCCTTGGGTTCGCCTGGGGGCGGTTCCTGGTATTCCGCCCCGTCTGCTCCCTCCTCCGATTCCACCCGCACTGCGATGCGCGGCACACGGCTGGGCTTGGTCTCTTCCTCAGGCATGGAGCGCAGATTTGCCTCGTAAAGGGCGCGGCCCTCAATAATCGCGTCACAGATGGTCATGGTGAACAGCCTGATCCCGCGGATGGCATCGTCATTTCCAGGGATCACGTAATCGATGCCGTCGGGATCGCAATTGGAATCCACCACCGCGATGATCGGGATGCCCAGCTTCTGCGCCTCCAGAAGCGCGATGCGCTCCTTTTTGCAGTCGATCACGAATATTGCGCCCGGCAGCCGGCGCATCTCCTTGATGCCACCCAGCGCTCTTTCCAGCTTGATCCGCGCCTTTTCCGTGCGCATGGCCTCCTTTTTGATCATGCCCTGATAGAGGCCGTCTTCGCCCCGCTGTTCCTCCATGCGCATCATCTTGCCCACGGACTGCTTGATGGTATTGAAGTTCGTCATCAAACCGCCCAGCCAGCGCTCATTAATATAAAAACTTCCACTGCGCTCGGCCTCCTCCTTGATGATGTCCTTGGCCTGGGGCTTTGTGCCCACCAGGAGCACGAATTCCCCCCTGGCGGTCAATTCCCGCGTGTACTCATAGGCTTCCTTAAGCAGGCGCAGGGTCTTTTGCAGATCGATGATGTGGATTCCGTTTTTCGCGCCAAAGACATAGGGGCGCATCTTGGGATTCCAGCGCCTGGTTTGATGTCCAAAATGAACACCGGCTTCCAAAAATTGTTTCATTGAAACAACAGCCATTGAAATTGCTCCGGTAAGTAAAGGCTTAGATTTCGGTTTCAGAGAGCTGGCGCCACGCTCCGGGCCGGACGGGCGGCGTATCAGAACGGCGATGCCAGGATGGGGTTAAGCGGGGAAGCCGGTCCAATTGGAGCCGCCGCGGCTACTGGGTTCCGGCCAACCGGTGCAAGTCTGCCTTGCTCCAAAATTCCCGCCGGACGGCGGATTTTTGCGGGCAAATGCCATTGAACATTCTGACCTAATTAGAGTTATATATCGGATTTCTTGCAACGGCACAAGAATTATCGCCACGGCCCAACCGAAAAAATAGCGGAAACGGGAAAATGCCAAGGCCGGGCAGCCCTGCTGCCTAACCCGCCCGTAGGCCTGCCTGCTGTTCCAGGCGCATGTGGCAATTCTTGTATTTCTTGCCGCTGCCGCAGTGGCAGGGAGCGTTGCGGCCCAGCTTTTCCCCCTTGCGCACAGGCTGGAGAGCCGGCGCGGCGGGAGCCTCATCGGAAGCCGCCGCTTGGCCGAATTCTCCCGACCCCTCCTCATGGGTGTAGTCCAATTCCACCTCCCTGCGCGTCACCGGTGCAGGCTGCTCGCTGCCAAACTGAGCACGGTTAAACGTGGTCACGGCTTCCTTGCTGATGCGGAACATCAGGCCGGAAAACATGTTGAAGCCCTCGCGCTTGTATTCGTCAATGGGCTTCTTCTGTGCGTATCCGACCAAGCCGATACCCTCGCGCAGATGATCCATGGACAGCAGATGGTCTTTCCACATATTGTCCGTGATGGACAAAAGCACCTGGCGCTGGAATCCGTGGAATACCTCGTTTGCCTCCTCCTGGGAGGGCACACGCCCCTGGGCCTCGGCCACGAGGCCGCGCAAGGCCTCCCGCTTCCCGCTATAAAGCACTTCGGCCTGGGCCATCCCATTTTCGCGCAGGGTTTGGCTGGATATGTCCTGATCGTCCCAATCCACTTCCAACTGCGTGCCGAAGGTGGACAGGTACTGGTGGCGCAACCCTTCCACATCCCACTGGTCCAGGTGCTTGGATTCGGCGAATTCGGTGATGATGTCCTCAACCACCTCGTCGGTCATGTCCAGCAGGATATTCTCGATGTCGCCCCCGAGAATCTCCCGGCGCTGACCGTAGATGATTTCCCGCTGCCTATTCATCACATCGTCGTATTCCAGCACGTGCTTGCGAATTTCAAAGTTGTGGGCTTCCACTTTTTTCTGGGCGGTTTCGATGGCCCGGGAGATGAGGGAGTGGGTGATGGCCTCGTCCTCTTCCACCTTGAGCCGCGTCATCAGGCCGGCAATGCGCTCCCCACCGAATATGCGCATCAAATCGTCCTCCAGGGACAGGTAGAAGCGGGAGCCTCCTGGATCGCCCTGCCGGCCGGAACGGCCACGCAACTGATTGTCGATGCGGCGGCTTTCGTGACGTTCGGTGCCCACGATAAACAGTCCGCCCCGCTCCGTCACGCCCTCACCCAATTTGATGTCCGTACCCCGTCCGGCCATATTGGTGGCGATTGTGACCCGTCCCGCCTCACCGGCATTGGCGATTATTTCCGCCTCCTGCTCATGATACTTGGCGTTGAGCACGGTATGGGGAACGTGCACCTTCTTCAGTTGGCGGCTTAGGGCTTCCGAAGCCTCGATGGAAATTGTGCCCACCAGCACTGGCTGTCCCGTGGCGTGGATTTCCTGGATATCGCGTACGACAGCGCGGGACTTGGCCTCCTTGGTCTTATAGATGACATCGGGCTGATCGTCGCGAATCATGGGACGGTTGGTGGGAATGACCGCAACTTCCATTCCGTAAATTTTGATAAATTCCTCTTCTTCCGTTTTCGCCGTTCCGGTCATGCCGGCCAGCTTCTCGTACATGCGGAAGTAATTTTGAAAAGTGATGGAGGCGTAGGTTTGGCTTTCGCGCTCGATGGTGACGTTTTCCTTGGCTTCCAGGGCCTGGTGCAGGCCATCGCTGAAACGGCGACCCGGCATCAACCGCCCGGTAAACTCGTCCACAATCACCACCTTGCTTTCATTGACCACGTAGTCCACGTCATTCTTGAACATGTAGTTGGCCTTGAGGGCCTGATTCACGTGGTGCAGGATTTCAATATTATCGAAATCGAACAGGTTGCTCTCGCCGAGCATGTGGATTTTGCGCAGGCGCTCTTCGATCACCCGGCTGCCTTTATCAGTGAGGGTGATGGAGCGTGATTTCTCGTCCAGGGAATAGTCTCCCTCGCGCACCATTGCGCGCTCCTCCAGGGTTTCCCAGTCTTCCCTGATCCCGTGGTGCTCCGTGGGCGGAAGATTGGCCACCTCCTCCTTGCGGATTTCGCGCTCGAGCCCAAACATCACTTTGTGGATGGTGTAGTATTTTTCGGTGGTTTCGTCCGTGGGGCCGCTGATGATGAGGGGCGTGCGCGCTTCGTCGATAAGGATGCTGTCCACCTCGTCCACGATGGCGAAGTAAAAGGGGCGCTGCACGTACTCTTCCAGCGTGAACTTCATGTTGTCCCGCAGATAATCGAAGCCGTATTCGTTGTTGGTGCCGTAAGTGATGTCCGCCCCATAGGCTTCCCGCCGCTGCGGATCGTCCATGCCGTGCTGGATCAGCCCCACGGTGAATCCGAGCCGCTCGTAGATCTGGCCCATCCATTGGCTGTCCCGTTTGGCCAGATAGTCGTTGGGGGTAACGATGTGCACACCGCGCCCGGTCAGGGCGTTCAGGTAGGCCGGTGCGGTGGAGGCCAGGGTCTTGCCCTCCCCGGTTTTCATTTCGGCGATTCTGCCCGTATGCAGCGCAATACCGCCGAGCAATTGCGCGTCAAAATGCCGCTCACCCAATGCGCGGCGGCTCGTCTCCCGAATCAACGCGAAGGCCTCGGGCAGCAGGTCGTCCAGGGATTCACCCTCCCCGTGACGCCGCCGCAACTCGTCAGACTTCAACGGAAGCTCTTCATCAGCCAGGGCTTGGCAGACGGATTCGAGATCGTTTATGCGCGCGACAATCGGTCCGAACGACTTGAGCAGGCGTACATTTTTCGACGGGACGAATACGCTGGCGATTTTGGAAAGCATGTATGATTTCCGAGATGAGGGGCACCGGCAAGCCCGATGAGTACCTTTTCCTGGACGGCAAGCGCGCCACAAATTCCGGTGAGAAACGGCCTGCCGTAACCTTTAATTTGACCGGAAATCGCGTAAGCCGTCAAGCAGTCCCCGTGGCGCTGAAGCGGGGCTTGCCGCGGCCCAACAGGAACCGAATTGCATACCAAGACGTTATGAACTGCAGACCCGGCCGGCAATGTTGCCCACTCTATATGGTTATAGTAAGTATGCTGCCAATATTGCCAAGGCTGCCGGGGAGGTATCGCTGATGGCATGATGCATTGGTGGCGCAGCCAGTGGAATGGAATTGCTTCCGCATCCGGCTGAGTACCGGTAAGCATGGCTTGCACCGCCGAATTCCCTCAACGCATTTGCAAGGAACGCCGCGCATGAACCCTCGCCGCATAATTGGGGTCACCCTGTTCTTGTCCCTGTTCGTGCTATATGCGGCGCCGGCACTGGCGGCGGAAGGAGGCAGCGGATTCGTGCCGCCGGTTTGGACCGTGGTGCCATTCGTTGGGATTCTGCTCTCCATCGCCGTGTGGCCGCTATTCGCACCGCATGCCTGGGAACACCATTTCGGAAAAATCAGTGCGGCGTGGATAGTGCTGGCCATCGTGATAATGGCGGTCTCCGTGGATGCGGACTGGACATTTCTGTCGGCCTACGGCTCTAAGTTTTTCTCCACCTACGAGGAGTATTTCTCCTTCATCGTACTGCTGGGATCGCTGTATGTAATTTCGGGCGGGATCTGCATCGTGGGCGACATCAAAGGCACCCCCGCCACCAACACCAGCATAATTCTCGTTGGCTCCCTGCTGGCCAGCCTGATCGGCACGACTGGCGCGGCAATGCTGCTGATCCGGCCGCTGCTGAAAGCCAACCGCGACCGCAAGCATCAGGCGCATGTCGTGTTGTTCTTTATCTTCCTGGTGTGCAACATCGGCGGCTCCCTGACACCGATCGGCGATCCCCCGCTGTTCCTGGGCTTTTTGCAAGGCATCCCCTTTCAATGGACCCTGGTGCTGACGCCCATGTGGGCTTTCGCGGTGACGATCGTGCTGGCAATATTTTATGTGCTGGACCGCTACCTGATGGAAAAGGATGCAGTCAAGGGCGGCATCCCGGCCATCAAGGTGGAGGGCTCACTCAATTTCCTGCTGCTGCTGGGGGTGGTGGGGTCGGTCATTATGAGCGGGGTGCTGCATTTCGAAACGACCATTCCAGTGGGGTCCCTGGGCGTATTTCACATCCAGAATCTGCTGCGTGACGGGATCATGATCCTGTTGGCGGTGGGGTCCCTGCTGATTACGGCCAAGAGCACGCGGGAAAAGAACCACTTCAATTACGCTCCCATTCTGGAAGTGGCCTACCTGTTCATCGGAATTTTCACAACCATGATCCCCGTCCTGATGCTCCTCAATGCCCGGGGTGCGGAGTTGGGCCTGGAGACCCCCGCCGCCTATTTCTGGATTACGGGTTTGCTCTCCAGTTTTCTGGACAACGCCCCTACCTATCTGACCTTCCTGGCCACCGCGATGGGTTCCCTGGGTCTGGAGAATGCGATCGAAATGACCATGACCCCGGAAGCCGAGGGCATATTGGTGGGAATTTCCTTGGGTGCCGTGTTCATGGGCGCCAATACCTATATCGGCAACGGGCCGAACTTCATGGTAAAGGCCATTGCCGAGAGCGAAGGAGTGAAAATGCCCAGCTTTTTCGGCTACCTGCTCTACTCGGTGATCGTGTTGTTTCCGGTGTTTATTCTGATCACCTTCATCTTCTTCTAAATCTTCGCTGAATTTGGGCGGGGGCACCCCCCGCGTATTCATCGCAGCAGCCTCCGCGCGGCCCCTGGACGGGCCGTGCGGATGGTTCTTTTCGTCCCGGCGCAAACTATTCCCCTATTCCCGCCTCGCGGGGTCTGCAAATTGCTTTCCTGTTAACAGGCTACAATTGCGCCCCCGCGCGAGGAAACGCTCTTCCAATGAAAGGGGAGATGATGATTGCGAACATCTGCAAAACCGCTCTGTGGCTGGCCGCCATTGCGCTTCTACTCACCGGCTGTAATTTGGTCAAACACCGGATGGCCGAAGTCAACAGAAAGCCCAAGCCCACCGCGCAGATGCAATCGTCCGAGATGAGGTCGCTCCAGGAGGAGAACGAGAGTTTGCGCAAAAGCCAACAAAAAACGCTGCGGAAGGTGGAAGCGCTCATTAGCCAGTTGGAAGCGGAAAAGGCGGAGCAACGGCGCTTTCGCGACATGATGGCCACCAATTTTGATCTGCTGGAGCAGTCGGTCGCGCTTTCCCTGTCCAAATCCGCCGGCGGGTCACCCGTAGTGGAACCCACGGAACTTAATCTTCCAAGGAAGCGACCGGCGCCTCCTGTTTCGAGTGCCGCCATGCCGGCCCAGGCACCCCGCGCCCTGCCCCCCGCGGCGGCAGCTCTCAGTAGCGCGAGGGCCACATCCACGATCAACGCCCGCAAGACTAATGACACCGTCAAGGCGGTAAGCCTGCAAGTCGAGCGCACCGTGGGAACCGTAGAGCAGAGGAGCACCACATTTGAAGATCCGGACCTGACTCCCCCGCGAAATCCCCGCAACCTGCAAGGGCACCGTGCAGCCAAGATTGTGTACAATAGAGGATTCGCCCGCTTTGCCCGTGGAGAATTTAGGCAGGCGATCATGATCTACGAGGATTTCCTGGAGCGCTTCCCCGAGGACATTTACAGTGACAACGCACAATTTTGGATTGGGGAATCCTATTTCCGGCAAAACCGCTTGCTGGAAGCCGAAGGCGCTTACCGCAAGGTGCTGCGCAACTACGAACACCGCAGCACTTTGGAAGGCTTCAAGACACCGGACGCCATCTACCGGATTGGGCAGACCTACCTGAAGCGGAACGAGCCGCGCCGGGCACGGTACTATTTCACCGCCGCAATGGAGCGCTTTCCCCAGACATCCGTGGGGCGGAAGGCAAAGCGGGAGTTGGCCACCTTAAGTTTAAAAACGGCCGGCACGGGAGAAACCGCGGCCACCTCCAACGGGTCTTGATCCGACCAACGCAGCTCCAGCCGACCCGGCCGCACCGACTGCGCAGCGGAAACACCAGGACTTGCTGGGAGCATGTGCCTAAATCGATTTCTTGCTCAATTCCCTCTCGATACTCCTGGCCAGCTTTCTCACAGATTCCAAATTGGGATTGATCTTCAAGGCCCGCTTGAGATAGTCCACCGCTTCGCTCATCCGTTCCAGCTTGATCATGCAATAGCCCGCACCGCTGAGCGCCCCGAAGTGATAGGGGTTTTGCTCCAGGGTACGCGCAATGTCGTCCAGGGAGTGTTGGTAGCGGCCCAGCAGATACCAGGCCGTGGCCCGTTTGTTATAGCCCTCGGCGAAGTCCGGCCGGTCGCTGATTACCTCGTCGAATATCGAAACCGCCTGCCGAACCCTGCCATTCGCCATCAGGTAACTTCCAAACTTCAGCATCTCATCCACACGGACGCTTCCGGAGCGGCTCCAGATTGCCCAGAGCGTACTTTCAGCCAGTTCGCGCACGCCGGGGTTGTCATCGAGCAGCCGATCCGCCACCGGGGGTACGGCGGTCTGCCGGCCGTACCTGGCGAGCCAGTTCAGGGCCTGTTTGCGCTCCCCAGGTGAACCGGCGAGCAGTGATTGCAGCTTCCCCTGCTCTTCCAGTTCAGCGGCGGATGGTGTGCCAGTGGTTGCAATAAAAATGAGACCCTGCATCGTGAAAAACAGGATTAGGAAAACTATCGCTGGCCGGAGATTTGTCATGGTGGGCCCCTTATACGTTAAATGAGCAGTGGGCGGTACTTGCCAAATATCTCAACTTATTCTTTAACGGTAAAGGGTGAAAAGTTTCCTCTCGTAAATCAGGCATAACTGTATTTTCCCGTGGGCCGAATTGTGATAAGTTGCTCTTTCCGCTTGGCTTTTTTACATGTGGGCGGGGATTCAGTGGCGCTTTATTAGCTAATTGCCGCAAAAATTACCCGTGGCAGCCAGGTTTAATTAGGGGATGGATGATTCCCGGGATATGCATGGCGCGCAAATTATGAACCGGCGCGTCTATTAAGGTCTTTTCGAAATGATGATTTTCGAAAAAGCGATCGAAGACGCGTCGACCATGTTCCTGTTCGATAGGCGTTCCCAGCAGCAACTGCACGAGATGGCCGAGGAGGCCGCGCCTGGATCGAAAGACCGCTATCTGATCCTGCTCACACAGGCCGCGTTTACCTATTACAACGATTACGAATCCCAGGGTTGGGACATTCGCAATTCCATCCGCCAAGCCCAGGTCATATTGCGTGAAGTCAAGCGGTTCCGGCAAGACCGCATCTTTTTCACCCTGGCGCTGCGCATGGAGGTGGATATTCTGCTTCACAATTCCCGGCTCAACTACGGGGATGCTCCAGCAAAGGACAAGCTGAAGAATTTGTTCAACGAAGAGGACGCACGGGCTCTTTCCATCTGCGACACGCTCCTTAAGAATCTACCACCCCAAATTGAGCCTCTTCCCAACGCCTGGTACACCTCGCTGATTCCGCTCATGCCAAGTTTCCAGGATGAGGTACTTAAGTTCTACGGCGACCGCGTAAAGGAAAACCGGCTCGAAGTGCTGGAGCGCATGCTCAAGCAGATCAAGGCAGAGCTCATCATGGCCTCCGCGATCATTGCGGCCAAGAAGTTCCTGGCCAGCACCAAGGTGGATATCGGCAAATCGGAATGGGTGTACAAACTCCTGTTGGAAAGCGTGCGGGGCATCATGGCGCGGTTGGGCGATGAAATGCCCGTGGCACCCCAAGTTATTTCCGACATCACCCTGCCCAAGGGAATATCGCAGGGTCAGCTGGAGATTGCCCTGGAAAGCGTACAGAAGGAACTTGATCAGGCGAATGCGGACAAAGACATGCCCAAGTATACGTCCAGCCTGTTGCAGATGGGCATCCTGCATTTTCTCCGCAACAACGAGGTCAGTGCAGTCAAGTGTCTGATTAGTGCCTTGCGGGCGAGCGCAAACCTGGATGAGGAGATCAGAAAGTCCCGCCAGTACCGGCACGATCTGTTTCCGGATATTCCGTTCATGGTGGGCACCTCCTTTCTAAAGCTGGGCTTGGCCGACCGGCAGGACCAGATTGACGACGGCGGCAACCTGAACAAGGGCATGAGCGGCCTGCTGCGGGCGCTGCTGCTGAACTCCAACTACCATCAGGCTTATGTAAATCTGGCGCTGGCCATGCATCTGGCCTCGGAACCCGGACTGGAAGAAGTCTTACAGATGTACCTGGGCAGTTTCGATGGCGACCTGGCCCAGTTGGACAGACATCTCTTCCGCAATTTGGCAGTGCTGGAGGCTCAGGCCCACGACACCGCATACCATCCCGAGGCGCTGAAATGGCTGATCGTCTCCCACTTCAGCCTGGGCGGTGAATTAACCAAGGGCAAAAAGATGCTGCAGGAGCTGAAAAACCTGTACCTTCTCAACGCCCACGAGTTGGCCTCCCGCTATCTGGAGAGCTATCGCTCTGCGTTCAGGCTGAACGATCAGGAATTTATCGCCGATTTGGAGGAAAACACCCTGCATTCGGCAATTCTGTACCATATCGCCCACTCCTTCGCGTCCCGCGCGCTGAGCCAGGGCAAGGACAGCAACGAGGTGGTGTTGGATCATGAGCACTTGGACCAATCCATAGAGTTGAACACCGATGCCTTATATTTCAATGCCCGGAGCATGAGCGCCCTGCGGCTGATCGACACGCAAAAGTCGATCATCCAGTTCGCGCTGGGCCGCACCGAAAAGCGCTGGGAGCAAATCAACACCAATCTCAGTAACCGCTTCACGTTGTATGAGAACTACCTGCGGGAGATGAAAAGCTATAACCTGCTCAAGGAGCGGCTCGTGAGTGTGAAGATGGATAAGCTCGTGCCCACCATGAAATTCTCCGAAACCGCCGTGCTCCGCATGGACGTTACCCTCACATCGGATCAAAAGGAGCGTCTCCGCACCCGGGTCGGTCTCAATTAATATTTTGAAAGCAGGGAATTGCGCACTGATTTGCGCCGTTCGTCCGCGGTGGAGCGACGCCAAAGCGCTTAGGGAGAAGCCTGCACGCTTTCCTCGGGCGCGGCCTCGAAGGCTTGGTTCAATCTGCGCGCGAAGGGACTGGGGGCGGTGTACAGTTGCCGGCCGGACTGGGACTTGTCACCCTTCTGAAATGCGAGATCGCGGGCGAAATGGATTGTGCAGACCTGGGTGGGCGCCTCGCGCTCCCGGTAGTTGTAAACGATGGGCGAGGGACACCACGGGTTGGCCACCTGCCCACTCACCGGGCATGTACGCACTGTCACATAGGGCGCCTCGGGCAGAGGAAAGCCCTCCGGTTCAGGAGGAAGTGCCTTTTGCATGAATTCCCGCCACATCCGTGCAGGCGTGCGGCCTCCAACCTCGGAGGGCATTTCGCGGTTGTCGTCATTGCCGAGCCAGACGCCCGCCACCAGATTGGGCGAAAACCCAATAAACCACACATCCCTGGGACCATCGTTGGTGCCCGTCTTTCCGCCCACGGGTCTGTCCAGCCGCGCCCTGCGGCCTGTGCCCCGTCGAATCACCGCTGAAAGCATGTTACGCATTTGGAATGCGGTCCAAGGTGAAAAGACCTGCTCGGGAGGTTCGGGAAAATGCTCGAAAAGCACATCCCCGCGCATATTGGTGACCTTGCGGATGAACACCGGCTTAACGTGCATTCCACCGTTGGCAAATGCACCATAGGCCGCGGTCAGGTCCAGCAGAGTGGTCTCCGAGCAACCCAGGGCGATACACAAGCCCATATCCCCGCGTACCGAAATGTCCATGCGCCGCGCCAGGCGCACGACGGGCAGCACCCCAATCCTGTCCAGCACTTGCACAGCTATCACATTGCTGGATCGTTCCAGGGCACGGGCGAGAGTCATCCGTTTTTCCCTGCCCTGCCCTCCGTCCGATCCGCCCACCCAGACACCGTAAACATCGTTGTAGTTGCGGGGCTCGTAAATATCCGGCAATTCCCCCGCCGGCGTGGAGAGGACTTCCTCCGCCGAAATATAAGGCTCCAATTCCAACCCCGCTCCGCGAATTCTCTGCATGGCCCCGTGTGACCATACATAGCGCACGGGCTCGTCCACGAACATTTCGTTGGGCGTGATCCCCTTCTCCAGGGCGGCGGCATACATGATGGGTTTGAACGCCGATCCAGGTTGGCGCAAGGCCTGGGTGGCACGATTGAACTGGGACACCGCATAATCCACGCCCCCCACCAGCGCCCGCACATATCCGCCCTTGGTGTCCATGGCCACCAGCGCGGCTTGGGAGGCTCCACTGTTGTCTCTGGCCATGCGCAGCACGGCTTCTTCGGCCGCGGCCTGCTGAATGGGATCGAGAGTGGTGTATACCCGGTAGCCACGGCCCGCCACTTGGGAAATACCAAGGGATTGCCGAAGTTCCTTCAGCACCTCCTGCACGAAATAGGGGGACTTCCGGGTGGGGGGCACGGGCTTGAGGACGATCAGCTTCGCCTGGCGGGCCTGCTGCACCTTTGCCCGCGGCAACCAGTTCTTCTTCTCCAGCACATTCAGCACATAACTCATACGGACTTGCAGATGCTTGAGCAGATGCAGGGGCAGATGCGGTGATTCGGTCTCCGCCTCGGCCTGGGGATACTGAAGGTAGCCTTCGGGCTTCTTGATCAATGCGGCCAGGAAAGCGGCCTCATGCAATTTCAAGTCAATTGAGGCTTTATTGAAATAGGCCCTGGAGGCTTTTTCCACCCCGTATAGTCCATTTCCCAGATAGACCCTGTTCAAATAGAACTCCAGCAGCTTCATTTTCGGATACTGGAGTTCAAGGGACACGGCCATGAATATTTCCTTGATCTTCCGGGTCAGCGTGCGCTCGGAGGACAACAGGGTCAGCTTCACCAATTGCTGTGTGATTGTGCTGCCGCCTTGATAGTAGGCCATGGAACGCAGATTGGCCCAAAGCGCACCCAACAACCGCACGGGGTCCATACCGCGGTGACTGAAAAACCGTCGATCCTCAACGGCGATCACGGCCTTCTGCAAATTGGTGCTGATCTGATCGATCCCAACCGTATGCCGGTCCTCCAGTCCTTCCACGGTGGCCAGCGTACGGCCTTCCTTGTCGAGGATGACGGTATTGTTGGAGGTGTTGGCCAGCACCAGTTCGAACTGCCTGACCACATGCGGCGACCAAAGATAGAATCCCACGGAGATGCCCACCAGTACGGCCAACCATCCCCCGATCAGAATGGCAGTAATTCGCCACACGCGATCCAACAAGGGTCTGCTACTCGTGCTGCGCAATGCGATCTTCCCGGCAAGGGGTTCGGCGCGGAGGTTCCTCTAGGCTTTAAGGTACCATGGTCCGGTAATAGTTGGAAAAGCGATCGCTCTCCGGACGGGCCGGGAACGAGCCGCAATGATAAAATGCAACAAACAGACCGGAGATTTCGCAGGTCTTCTAATTTACTAGGGAATTTTCGCAACGAAAACCGGTATGAATCCGTTAAACAATTTACAAGCCGTGAGTTAATGGGTGCCGCGTACCGTCGGCTGGCATTTCAGCAGCAGCACGGCAAGCAGGACTGGCGGCGGGAGGGTGCAATCCGCATGATGGGGCGCGGACACCACGGGCCTGGGATTCGAATCCTTTAGCAACTCATCGAACGAGTACGGCGCCCGCTCAGCCCATGCCACGGTAAGGGCCGGCTGGACCGCCACGTTCGCCCGGTAAAATTAGGCAACAATATTTACCTCCTTCGGTGCCTTTACCAAAACGCCGGAAGGCCGCTGAACCATGAATGAACGCCGCATTTATTCACGCCTGAATTTCCCAGTGGAGTCCAGCCTGGTGGTGAAGGGCGATATCTATCCCACCACTATGGTGGATATCTCCGTGAAAGGGGCGCTTGTGGAGAAACCGAGCGGCTGGGTGGACGATGCAGATCGGGACGCGACGCTGCGTATCCAGTTGCAGGATTCGGACGTGGTTGTGGAAATGAAGGTGGAAGTGGTGCGCTCCAGCAGGGAACAGCTGGGGCTGCGCTGCAAATCCATCGACGTAGACAGCCTTACCCACTTGCGGCGTATTCTGGAGCTAAATCTGGGCGACCCGGAATTGGTGGAGCGGGAACTCCACAATCTCGACTGATTCTGGGTTCCGGGCTCTTTTATCCTACCATCCTCACCCACGAAATCCGGGCTGGAGACCATTCCGGGACAATAGCCGGATTTTCCTGGCTTGACTTCGCATTCCCGCCGCCGATGAGAAATATTTCTACATATACATTTGAAATAAAACAACTTATTGTGATACAATTCTGTTTTCCGGCTGATTTGCGGGTCTGACGGCCCATTGACAATCCCCAGGGTGTTGGTTACTTTGCATGGTAGCCGGATGCTGGGGCAAGGACGCACCTGGCGACCCTTCGGCCTGATAGGCATGTTGCGGCATACCTGCATTCCCCACAACTGACCACCACAGGGAAGGATATGAGGACCAAGTTCATTTTCGTCACAGGAGGTGTGGTTTCCGGTCTGGGTAAAGGAATAGCGACGGCGTCAATCGGTGCGCTGCTGGAGAGCCGCGGGCTGAAAATCGGTTTTACCAAGCTCGATCCCTATATCAATGTGGATCCCGGCACCATGAGCCCGTTTCAGCACGGCGAGGTTTTTGTGACAGAGGATGGTGCGGAGACGGACCTCGATCTCGGCCACTACGAACGCTTTTCTCACACCGTATTGTCGAGAAAAAATAATTTCACCACGGGCCAGATTTACGACTGCGTCATCCAGAAGGAGCGGCGGGGCGATTTTCTGGGCACCACCGTGCAGGTGATCCCCCACATTACCGACGAGATTAAATCCAAGATTCTGAAGGCGTCGGAGGATGTGGACGTATCTCTGGTGGAAATTGGAGGCACGGTCGGCGACATTGAATCCCTCCCCTTCCTTGAGGCCATCCGCCAGTTCCGCTTCGACTTCAACCGCAATGATATTCTCTACGTGCATCTGGTGCTGGTACCCCATATGGAGGCGGCGGGTGAATTGAAAACCAAGCCTACCCAGCATAGCGTAAACAAGTTGCGCGAAATCGGGATTCAACCCGACATCTTGATTTGCCGCACCAGCAAGCCCCTCTCCCTGGAAATCCGCCGCAAGATCGCCCTGTTTACCAACGTGGACGTGGAATGTGTCATTCCCGGGGAAAACGTCAGCTCGGTTTATGAGGTGCCTCTCAAGTTTCACAACGACGGGCTGGACGAGCAGATCGTGGAACGGCTCGACATGTGGACGGGCCGGCCGAACCTGCAGCCCTGGGCAGATATTTCAGACCGGTTCGCCCGGCCGATAGGCACCGTCCGCGTGGCCGTGGTGGGCAAGTATGTGGAACTGAAGGAATCCTATGAGAGCATTAATGAGGCCCTGACCCATGGCGCATTGGCCAACCAGGTACGGCTGGACGTAAAGTATGTTAACTCTGAGGAAGTCGAGCAATCCGGCACCGAAAGCAATCTTCGCGATTGCGATGCCATCCTGGTGGCATATGGATTCGGCGAACGGGGTATCGAAGGGAAAATCGAGTCCGTGCGCTACGCCCGGGAAAACAAAATTCCATTCTTCGGGATTTGCCTGGGCCTGCAGGCGGCAGTGATCGAGTTCGCGCGCAACGTAGCGGGAATAGAAAATGCCAACACCGCGGAGGTTACCCCCGGTCATTCCGCCAACGTAATAGACCTAATGCCCGAACAGCTCTCCGTATTGCTGAAAGGCGGCTCAATGCGTCTGGGAGCTTATGCGGCTACCCTGGTGGAGGGCACCAAGACCGCGGAAATTTACGGGTCCACCAGTATCAGCGAGCGCCACCGGCATCGCTTTGAGGTGAATCCGGAGTTCGTGTCCCGGCTGCAGGAAGCCGGATTGATCATCTCTGGCACGAGCACCACCGGAGGATTGGTGGAAATCATAGAACTGGCGGATCATCCCTGGTTTATTGGTTGTCAGTTTCATCCGGAATTCAGGTCAAAACCGTTTAGTCCGCATCCGCTTTTCCAATCGTTCATCCAGGCGGCGATCGAATATTCCAGGCGCCATGAGCAGGAACCCGTATTGCGGCGGGAAACCGCCTAGCGCATGGAAGGATGTTGTTGCGGCTGGACTGGCCGGGCGGGCCTCTTTTCTCACGCGTCCCGCCGGATGGCTGGTTCTGCTGTTGGGAATTCCCCTGTTGACCCTCTCAGCGGTCGGGAAGCCGCTCGACTGTCCTGAAACCAAATCCCTGTGCGTACAAGCCTCCCGCAGCGGAGGAGTAGACCTGAAAACCGGCACTGCCATACTGGAAGGTGATGTCAAAGGTTATATCAGGGCACGCAAACTAAGCTTTACGGCCCAGTCCCTCAAGGCCTTCCGAAATGACAAGAATGAGTGGGCGCGGCTCGTGCTGGACAAGAACGTACGTCTGAGCCAGCCGGACCGGGAGGCCCAAGCCGCCCACGCCGTGCTGATACCGGATCAGATCTTGCTGTTCGGCATGGGGCGGGTGAGGCAGAAAACCTTCCTGATCGAAGCGGAAGAAATCCGGTTAATGGACGATACCGGGAAGATTTCGGCACGGGGCTCTCGGGACAAACCGGCGCATATTGAGTCGCGCAGGACCAACGGAGGAGAGCCCGACACGATCCTGATGGATGCCGAACAGGCGGTCATTGACGAGGCGCATGGTGAGATTCTGCTCACCGGCAATGCTTCCCTCCTGCGGCTGGAGTTGAATTGGCGGGTCAAGGGCAATAGCGTGCGCATCGAACTCACCGACGACAATCAGCTAAAGTTCTTTCAAGCCGAAGGCGACGTGACGATCAGCCAGCCGGGTCGCAGCCTGCGGGCCGATATGGCCGTCTCGCGCAACAACAACGAGACCATCCTATTGACCGGCAATGCGCGGGTAAAACAGGAGGGGGAATTCGAACTTTCCTCGCACCGTCTGGAAGTGTACGTGGATGCCAAAAAGGGCGTGGTGCAAAGCGGACAGCGGCAAATACCGATCAAGCTCGCCCTGGACTTCGCGGGTGACAAGCCCTACCTGCTGAACAATTCCCGCATCGCGGAACTTAACGGCAAGGGCGTTCCCCGCATCACCCTGGACAAGCTCAATCCCTTGCTGGAACGCTCCTATGCGGACCGCAAAGTCTTTAGCGACTCCGTGCGCAAATTGCTGACGGCCTCGGGGGCGGAGCGCTTTCTGCCTACGATCGTGGATCATGCCAGGTAAGGGCAAATCCAAACGCAGCCGCGCCAAGGCGGTGGACCCAGCGGATTCTCTTCGCGCCGTTGGTTTGGTCAAGAGCTTTCGCCGCCGCCCTGTAGTCAACAATCTCAATATCGAAGTGGCACGGGGAGAGATTGTAGGGCTGCTGGGCCCCAACGGCGCGGGCAAGACCACCACATTCTACATGATCGCGGGCGTAATCCAGCCGGACCAAGGAGAAATATTCCTGGCCGGTGAAAACGTCACCAACAAACCAATCCATCTGCGGGCCCGCAAGGGGCTGGGATACCTGCCCCAGGAACGCTCGGTATTCCGACGCCTTTCCGTCCAGAACAATCTGCTGGCCGTGCTGGAACAGACCGGCCTTTCCGCCGCGCACCGCCGGGAACGGATGGAGCGCGGATTGGAGGAGTTGGGACTCACCCAGATTCGCCACTCCAAGGGTTTCCAACTCTCCGGGGGCGAAAGCAGACGTGTTGAAATCGCCCGGGCTTTGGTGCTGGAGCCTTCCTTTATTCTGCTGGATGAACCCTTCGCGGGAGTGGACCCCATCGCCGTTCTGGACATCCAGGAAGTGATCAACCAAATCCGTGACAAGAATATCGGAGTGCTCATTACCGATCACAACGTTCGGGAAACACTGGGCATTACGGACCGCGCTTACATCATCAACGAGGGTGCGGTGCTGGTCGAAGGGAAACCTAAGGATCTGGTGGGAAACAAGATCGCCCGGCGGATTTACCTGGGTGAAGAGTTCCACCTCTAAGATAGTTCCAAATCCGAGCTTGGAATTCCTCGCCAAGCGGTGTATCTCAATAGGCTATAGGCAAGAAAGATGCCATCGCGGTGCGGCTTCGCTGTACGGATGTACTTTGTGTCCAAGATTAGACGTCACACTCCAGAAACCCCTTTGGAACGGGAATATGGCGCTGAACCTGAAGTTGCAGATGCGGCTGAGCCAACAGCTCATCATGACGCCGCAATTACAACAGGCGATCAAGCTGCTGCAGCTTTCCAGGACGGAACTGGAGGAATTGATCGAACAGGCGCTGATAGAAAATCCGGTGCTGGAAGAGGGTGACGGGAGCGAGGATAGCGATGCGGCGGAGGAGCCGGGCGACATCACGGAAATGACCGAGCGTGTCGGCGAGGCAATTAAAGACAACGAGCGGCCCGAAAACGATCTGGACTGGGAACAATACATTGCCTCGGGGAGTGGCGTGATCCCCGAAACCTACAGCCGCGCCAGCGGAGACGAGCCGAGTCTGGAGGCCACCCTTGCCAGTGCGAACACTCTGCAGGAGCATCTCCTGTGGCAATTGGAAATGACGTCCCTGTCCGAGTTGGAAAAGGAAATCGGGGAGCAACTGATCGGCAACCTCGACGATGACGGATACCTGACCATCAGTATCCAGGAATTGCTGGAAAGCTCGGCAAACCTGCAAAAGCGGATTGAGGGCGATCTAAAGAAGAATCGCTTCACTCTGCCCATGCTGGAAGAGCTGGACGCCGACTGTTTTACCCGGAAACATCTTGCATCCAGGCCGGCTCCGGATAGAAAGAAAAAGAAGAAGGCGCCCCCTCAGTTTGAGGAAGAGGAAGGAGCCGAGGAGCGGACACCCCAGACCCCACAAGTCATGTTCAACCAGGAGGCCGGCGCGGCAGTGGAGACAGTTCTATGCCAAATCCAGAATTTCGATCCCACCGGCGTATGCGCCCGCAGCCTGCAGGAGTGCCTGGAAATCCAACTGACCGTACTAGGGCTGGGCGACGATCTGGCGTTTCGGATCGTCCATGAAGACCTCAAACTGCTGGAGAACAAGGACCTGCGGAAGATCGCGCGGCGGCGCAAAGCGGATCTGCAGCGAGTGATCGACGCCTACAAACTGATCATGGCCCTTGAGCCAAAGCCCGGCCGGCCCTTTGGCGAGGATCGTGCCCAGCACATCATTCCCGATGTGTTTATCTACAAGTATCACTCCGAAACAGAAGAGGGCGAGGACCGGGTGGGGGATTACCGTGTGGTGCTCAACGAATCCGGTCTGCCACGCCTGCGCGTCAGCAACTACTACCAGGGCATTGCGGAACAGAACAAATCGGACTCCTCACTCACTCATGAGTACATTCGGGAAAAGATCAAGGCCGGCAACTGGTTGATGAAGAGCATTGAACAGCGGCAAAAAACGATCTTCCGGGTGACCAAGAGCATTCTCAAGCATCAGCACAAATTCTTCGATATGGGCATCGATTATCTGCGTCCCCTGGTGCTGAAGGACATTGCTGAAGATATTGAAGTGCATGAGTCCACCGTCAGCCGCATTACCACCAACAAATACGTGCACACGCCCCAGGGCATATATGAGCTAAAGTATTTTTTTACCAGCGGGATTGACCAGGGCTTTGGCGAAATCGTTTCATCCAAGAAAATCAAGGACATGATTCAGCGCATAATCAACAGCGAAGACGCCCGCGAACCCTATACGGACATCCAGATCGCCGAACAACTCTCCGACGATAGCAAGATCAAGGTGGCCCGGCGCACCGTGGCCAAATACCGGGAAGCCCTAAATCTTTTGCCGTCCAATAAGCGCAAACAGTTGTTTTAGGGCGTGGCCGGCCGGGCGGAGAGCGGCCGCGGTGCGGACAGGATTTTTGTACCGGGCTCGGCCCTCGCACGTTAAATAGTTAATGGGGAGGACATAATGGAGGTGAGTGGGGCGAGGTGGCAAGCGGTGCCTCGTGGACCGCGTCTGGCGTGCCAAATTGTTTCACGCACCTTTTTCAACCCGTTGGTATACAAATTTTGAAGCAGTATCTGAACAAAAACAACGTCCGGCTGAATCTCAACGCCACCACCAAGCAGGAAATTCTGGCTGAACTGGTGCAGGCGCTGGTGGAAAACGGCATCGTCCGGGAAAGCGCTCCCTTGCTCGACGCGCTGCTGGATAGGGAAGAACTGGGTTCCACGGGAATCGGCTGCGGTGTGGCGATTCCTCACGTAAGATGCCAGGAAATCTCCAAGCCAGCCGTTGTGTTCGGACGCACGCATCAGGAAATTGAGTTCGATTCAATTGATGGCAAGCCCGCCAGAATTTTTTTCCTGCTGGTTGCACCGGAAAACGGGGGGAATGATCATTTGCACCTGCTGGCAAAAATCGCCCGTCTCATGAAAGACGCGGAAACCCGCGACATGCTGCTGAGCGTGGAATCACCCGAGGAATTAGTGGTGTTTTTCGCCGCGCAGGATGCCCAATAATCGCGGGTAAGCGCTGGGCCTACGCAACAGGCCGCCGGGATGGGTGGGCTTATGAAGAAAAGCAGCATCGGCGTTATCGTCGCCAGTCATGGCACATTGGGCGAAGTTCTGGTAGAAACCACGGGAAAGATTCTGGGACACCAGACAGACCTACAGCCTTTCAGCTTTCTCGATGGAGAGGAGCCCAAGGATTCTTACCAGCGCTTACAGTCGTTAATTAAAAAATGCGACAAGGGGTCCGGAGTGCTGATCCTGGTGGACCTGTTCGGCGGAACGCCGGGCTCCCTGGCTCTGTCCATGCTGGATGACCGGCAGATCGAAGTCGTTACTGGCGTGAACCTGCCCATGACGATGACCGCGGCTACGCTCGATCCCAAGTTCGATCTGCACGCGGCGAGCGCTGCGGTGGTTTCTGTGGGGAGCAATTCGATCAAAGATGCCGGCAGGCTCTTGAAACAATAACCATCCGGCAGGAACAGCCGTATATTATTCCGCGCCCGACGGCGCAAGCGCAGGTCTTGCCACCAGGCGCCGCAACATTCGAGGAAATCCAATGGGAATCCTTTCGCGTTTCATTACGGTGGTGCGCTCCAATATCAACGCAATGCTAAACAGGGCCGAAGATCCCACAAAGATGCTGGATCAGACCCTGATTGACATGGATGCCGCTTACCGCAAGGCGAAGGACCAGGTGGCCCGTTCGGTGGCGGATGAGAAGCGCCTGCAGAAGTCCTTCGCGGACCAGAAAAATGAGGCCGCCAAGTGGAGCGAGCGCGCGGTCAAGGCCGTGGAAAAGGGAGACGACGATCTGGCCAAGGAAGCCCTGATGCGCAAGGGGGAACATACACGCATGAGCCTCCAGTTTGAACACGAACTGGGCGCCCACCAGGAAAACGTGGCCAACCTCAAGAACAGCCTGCACGAGCTGGAGAGCCGCATCGCCGAAATAAAACGCAAGAAAAACCTGCTCGTCTCCAAGCAGAAGCGCGCCCAGGCCCAGGATCAGATATACAAAACAATGGAGGGCATCCAGGATACGGGGGCCGTCGATACCATCAACCGCATGGAAGAGAAAATCGAGGAGATGTCCCATCTCGCCGATGCCCGCATGGAGCTAAGCGAGGAGTTTTCGGGGGATGCCCTGGAAAAGAAATTTGCCGAGCTGGGCCCCGGAGAAGACGTGGATGCGGAATTGCTGGAGCTGAAGCAACAACTGAAGCTGGAAGATAAATCCGGCAATTCCTAGCGCCCCAAAATTCCGGCGATTCCATTACTCGCTTGAGCCAGTGCCACTGGCCGCCCCTTTGCGGTCTCCCGCGGGACTTCGCCGCCCTCACCTCTTCCAGCGGGCCACACGCTCCCTCATCCTCCCAGATAGCCCATCAAACCGGTGATCACCCATACGTCATACAGGGCATGGGAGTAAGCTGTGATGGCAAATCCACGCAGATAATACAGGATCGTAAAGAGCAGCCCCGCCATCCAGCGAAACAGGAACCCATGCAGTTCAAGAGCTTCCCCTAGGGGCCCCACGTAGTGGGCCAGGGAAAACAGAAAGGCCGCGGCCGTGATGGCCAGCGCCGCTCCTACCCAGCTCCTGCTGAGCAGCCGGGTCAGAAACAGTAGCGCGCTCAGCAGAATCACCCGGAAGAACAACTCCTCGAACAATCCTGCGCCGATTGATAAGGCCAGTCCCTGAATCAGCCCCCCTTCCCGGGGAATCGCCGCAGGCGGCGGCGAGAGCAGAGCCTCGGTAAGCAACGGCTGGAAAAAAGAAAAAATAAAAGCGAGGATATAGTTGATGACGATTCCCAGGGCGAAGCCATAGGCGACTGCCTCGATAAACATCGTCCCAAAATAGCTGGGCACCAGCCGCACCGCTCCGGAGCGCAGCAGGGGTATCGCCAGGATCAATATTAGAATCATGCCCAGGGTGGCTGTCACGGGCGAGACCCCGAAGCTCACGAATATCATGCGCAGCCAAACATCCGCCGCGTTGCGCACCTGACCCTGGGAGATATCGCCGCCGGACATGGTGAGCAACAACTCGTAAGCGATCAACAGGGGAATGGCTGCTACCACCCCATAATAGGCGCTGCGAGAATAAATGAAGTATCTGGACATGGGTTTGAGGTGATGGACGTACGGCTGCCGAAAATCCGGGTCTTGTCATATCATTCCGCCGCGCGGTGAGTCCAGCCTGTTCGTTCAGGCGCGGAGGCCCGCTCCGGCAAGGCTTGGTGGAAGCGCCATTCCCGAATCCGGAATCGTCAATGCTGAGAATTACGGGAGGCACGCTACGGGGCAGGCGCATTGCCACCCCCAAGGGCAGGATGACCCGTCCCACGGCGGAAAAAGTGCGCGAAGGAATATTCAACACCCTTGGTTCCCTCGTCGATCTTGAAGGCGCCGTGGTGCTCGATCTTTATGCAGGCTCGGGCGCCCTGGGAATCGAGGCCCTCAGCCGCGGCGCGGGGCAGGTGGTGTTCCTGGAAGCCCACGCCCGCACGGCCGCGGCCATCCGCGCCAACCTGAAATCCCTGGGCGTGCCGCCCTCCCAATGGCGGGTAATCACTGCCCGCGTGGAAAGCTGGCTGGGCAAGCCCCAGATTCCAGAAGGTGTGCTGGTGATCCTGGCCGATCCACCCTACGCGTCCGGTGAAGCGGAGCGCGCGCTGGAGGCCCTGGCCCGTGCCACCGCGGTGCCAAGCGGCACAAACATCGTGTTGGAAGCTGCCGCGCGGAGTGCCCCGGAGCTTCCGGCCGGCCTTGAAATCTTACGGGTGAAACGTTATGGTGACACCCAGGTTGTATATCTCGCAAAGACCGAAATTCCGGCACTCCACTCGGTTGAAGGCACGCCCTCGTGAACCGGCTGTTCCTCTCATTGTTGTTGTTCCTGCTGATTCCTCTCGTCTCTTCCGGGAGCCAGGAGATCGGCGCTTTCTTCACCAAGGTCAACACCTACGTCTATTCCAAAGCCCCTGGACAGGGCAAGCGGATCCTGGTGCGCCCCAGGCAGGCTTTCGCGGTCGCCGTCCTGGATACGGACGGCCAGGACCGGCTCTGGCTGCAGATTGTGCATCCAAAAATAAGCAGCAAAATAAAGGGAACCGGGTGGACTCCCCTGGCCCCTCACGAGTTGCGCAACGCGGGCAACAGGCGGGTGGAGATTTTTGACGCCGTTTTTGAGGAGGAGAGCACACTTCCCAGCAGTATTATGGTACGGGCCTCGAACGTGGAACTGCTGAACCTCACCCAGGCCAGCGAAAAGTTTCCCCAGATTACATGGCAAAAAGTAAAGTACGTGTCGGAAGAACCCTTGCGTCTCTGGATCAGGGGCACCACGGGAATATTTCGTCCGGGCAAGACCTCCAAATTTTTGCGCCGGGTTTACGTGGAGATGGTATCCCGCAATCTCCCCAAGGAAAAACTGAACCGGCTACTGGCAGGCGTGGTGAGAGTGGGCGACGACACCTGGGAGGTGGAAAGGGCCCTGGGCCGCCCCCTGCGGGTACAGAGTGATCCCGGAACGGCGGAAGGCCGGGTGACCTGGGAGTACTATTCGCTGGTGGTTCATTTTAAAAACGACGTGGTGGATCAGATCAACTAGGGTATGAACTTGTCGCAGCAATCCCAATATTTAGGTAGTTACACGGCATGAGTGTCGCAGAGGAGGCCTTGGAACATTTGCTTCAGGGCAATACCGTGGAAGCGCGGCGCCTGCTGGCAACCCACGCAGATTCCACGGAGGAACCTTGCGCCACCACTAACGCGGTGCTGACCACGGCGGTGGATGACGCAGGCACGATGCGCATCCAGGAGGAGAAAGCGCGGCATTTGAACCTGCTCTCCCAGGCAGACGGGCGGGAGCGGGCGCTGCTGCTCTACAATCTGGGTTGCTTCGCGCTCTATCAGGAAGATATTCTCACCGCCAAACTGCGCTTTGGAGAAGCTGCGCGGCTGCAGCCCAATCACTTGCCCACTCTGATAAACCTGGCTTGCGCCCACGAGTTGATGGCGGATTTCGACGACGCCGCGGCGGAACTGGAACGGGCGCTCATGCTGGACCCCGCCAGTCCGCTGGCCCGATTGAACCGGGCCCTGCTGCGGAATTCCATGGGCGAGACCGGCGAGGGAATACAGGCGTTACGTATATTGGCGGCGGAAAATGAAGAGAACCCTGGGATTGCCCTTCATTATTGCCGGGCGTTGCTGAGCCAGCCCAGCGCGGAAAACGGAACCGAGGCACGGGAGCTGATCGAGAGGCATCCGGAATTAATGGAACACAAGGAGTTGAAGGAGTGCCTCGCTTTCGCCTGTTACCGCAGCGGGGAGCTGGAAGCAGCCGGTCAGCTGTTCAGCGAACTACTGGCCGAGAACGAGTCTCGTCTGTTTCCGCGCATGGGACTGATCAAAGTGCTGGTGGCCCAGGACCGGTTCGAAGAGGCCCTCCCGCATCTGGAGCGCTATCAGGAGCACGCGCCCTCCAGCGAAGTCGATGAAGTAATTGCCAAGGTCAGGGGAATGTGAGCACGCCCTCCCCACCCTCGTTGCTGGCGCCGCACCATCTGCGCCTTTTCGCTGTCATTGTCGATTACCTGCTCATTATTACCGTACTCAAGCTGGTGGATCAGGTTGCCCTCGGCCGGCACTGGGATCTGGCGGCCGTGCCCCAGAACGGGATCGAATTGTCTCCCTTATGGGTCGCGGGAGCGGTTCTGCTGGCGCTGGGCAAGGACGCGGTGCGGGGCCGCAGCATTGGCAAATGGCTGACCGGCATTGCGGTAGCCACCAGCGCCGACCCTTCGCATCCTCCGTCCCCGGCCAAAACGCTCCTGCGAAACCTGTCCCTGGTGATTCTGCCGGTCGATGCGGTGCTCATGTTTACCGACCCTTATTGCAGGCGGCTTGGGGACAAGCTGGCGGGTACGGTGGTGGTGGTGACTCCGCAGGCCGCACCGCCCATGCGGCGGTTGATGGTGATCGCTATAATTTTCCTGGGATTTCTGCTGGCTTCGTTTCTGGTCGCACCATGGAATATGAAGCGCAGCGCCGCCTATCAATTCGCGTTTCGGGCGGCTTCCGATTCTCCACAGTTGCGTTCGGCTGTCGGCTTCCCCTTCGAACTGGACAGTGCTTTGACTTTTCAGTTGCGGCAGCACGATCAGGGAGGCACGGCCAGCCTGACCTTCGAGGCTGAAGGACCCCGTGGCAAGCGGAAGATGAGGATCGTGCTGCGCATGGCAATGTCTCCTCGCCGCTGGGTGTTTGAATCCGCCACCCTGCTCGGAGAAGATACGGCCGAGGATTCCCGTTAGCCGGAGCGGCAGAGGGCTAGTTCTTCCCACCTTGATGCGCTTCCTCCGTGGACCTGCCCACGGGGAGTGGCGAGTTGGCCTCCTGAAGCCCTGCCACGTATTTGTTTATGAGGTGCACGGCCAGGAAAAACAGACCGATAATGATGAAGCTGATTAGATAGTTTCGCAGTATTCTGGACATGGCATGCGGCGCGGGATTCGTTGGCCGGGATAGACACAAATTTTCCGGTGATGCACTTTCAGTAGTCGAGAACGGCCCGAATTGCAAAGGCCGCGGAATCTGAATTTCTCCTCAATTATTTCAATTGCGCCTCTTGATTTTTCACCGCAAAGGCGGAAGTCTGAGCACCTGGGGAAATCATTTATTCAAACGGCCAGCGCTGAATTCAGTTGCCCTCAATTGGCCCTTTCGCACTGCTGCTTGATGGCCGGGAGCACACTGGACAGGCACGCCGCCGCCGTGCCTAGAAGATTGCAGCACAGCTATTCCGGACGAGGTTGCCCTGATGGGGAGGTTTTTTGCGCTCGATACCATGGCGATTCTCTACCGTTCCCACTTCGCCATGATCCGCAATCCCCTCATCAATTCCAAGGGCATCAACGTAAGTGGACTAAACGGCCTGCTGCACACACTGATTCGCATTATCGAATCCGAACAACCAGACTATCTGGCCGTCGTTTCCGACGGGCCACAAGCCACTTTCCGCCACGAGCGCTACCCGGACTATAAAGCCACCCGGGAAAAAATGCCCGCCGAACTGGTGGAACAACTTCCCTACATTCCCCGCATTGTGGAAGCCCTGCAGCTTCCCTACCTGATCATTCCCGGCTTCGAGGCGGACGACATCATCGGCACCCTGGTACAGGAGGCGCACAAGCGCAAGCTGGAATCCTTCATGGTCACCGGGGACAAGGACTTCATGCAGCTTATCAACGAGCGCACTGTCATGTATGCGGCCAAGGGCGATGAAGTGGTGCTGACCAAGGCCGAGGGCGTGATGGATAAGTTCGGATGCAAACCCAACCAGGTGGTTGAGGTGCTGGCCTTGATGGGTGATTCCTCGGACAACGTGCCCGGCGTGCGGGGCGTGGGGGTAAAGACCGCCACCAAGCTCATCCAGGATTACGGAGGGCTGGAAAATATCTATGCACATCTAGACGAGATCAAGGGCAAAAAGCTGCACGAAAATCTGGCGAACGGCAGGGAGATGGCGTTTCTCTCCCGGGAGTTGGTGACGATTCGTCTGGACGTTCCCCTGGGTGTGGAATTTGACTCGCTCTCCGTACATCCGGCTGCCCTGTCGGAAAACCAGCGGTTGATCGATCTGCTGACCGAGCTTGAGTTTCAGGGCATGCGGGACCGCCTGCTGAAAAAATCGGGCGCCCCCGCGGCCCCGGTGCAGCCGGAATCCGTGCGGTACCATACCCTGGACAGCCTGGAAGCCATCGCAGCCGTGCTGCCCCGCTGGGAAAAGGCCGGCATGCTTATATTCGATACGGAAACCACGGGGCTCGACTATTTTTCCGACAAGATAATCGGCCTGTCTTTTGCGGTGGAGGCGGAGGAGGCCTGGTATATCCCACTCAATAGCCCGGCCCTATCCGGCGAGCGGCAGCGGGTGTTGCAACTGCTGAAACCCTTGCTGGAAAATCCCGACCTTCCCAAGGGTGGTCACAACATGAAGTTCGACGTGCATATGCTGCTGGGCGAGGAGATCGAGGTGGAGGGCGCCGCCCACGACACCATGATTTCCTCTCATCTCAGCGAACCGGCGGAACGGCGGCACGATCTGGACAGCGTGGCTTTGCGGAGGCTCGGATTCACCAAAATTCCCACCTCCGACCTGATTGGAAAAGGCAAGGACCAGATCACCATGGATCAAGTGCCCGTGGAGACGGTGAGCCATTACGCCTGCGAGGACGCGGACATTACCTACCGTCTGTTCAAGGCGTTTTCACCGCGCCTGGAGCAGACAAGCCAGCGGGAAGTGTTCGACACACTGGAGATGCCGCTGATGCCCGTGCTGGTGCTCCTGGAGCGGGCGGGAATCCGCTTCGACAAGGAGGGTGCACAGGCCATCTCGGCGGAGATGGAACTAAAGCTGGAGACAACGCGCGCCCAAATTTACGAGTTGGCCGGCGAAAAGGAATTCAACATCAACTCCATTCCGGACCTGCAGCGGGTGTTATACGAGAAGCTGCGGTTGCACGAGGAACTGAAAGTCCGGCCCAAGAAAATCAAGACCGGTATCGGGCTCTCCACGGACGAGGAAACCCTGGAGAAAATGCAGGCCCATCCCCTGCCGCGCCTGCTGCTCAATTACCGGGAGTTGACCAAGCTGAAATCCACCTACCTCGATCAGCTGGCGGGGTTCATTAATCCGGTCACGGGAAAGATTCACAGCTCCTTCCGCCAGACCGTGGCGGCCACTGGGCGGCTGGCCTCCGACAATCCGAACTTGCAGAACATCCCCGTGCGCAGCGAGGAAGGCCGCAAGGTGCGCGCGCTCTTTCTGCCATCCGACGAGGAGCACGTGCTGCTGTCCGCGGATTATAGCCAGATCGAACTGCGCGTGGTGGCCGATTATTCGGACGATCCAACATTTTTGCAGGCATTCCGCACGGACACGGACATCCACGACCTCACCTCGGCGGCAATCTTCGGCGTGGCGCCGGGCAAGGTGGAGCGGGAAATGCGCTCGGTGGCCAAGGAGGTTAACTTCGGACTGATTTACCGCATGGGCGCCGACCGCCTGGCCCAGGTCACCAACCGCACCCGGGATGAAGCCCGCGAGTTCATCGCGCGCTTTTTCGAAAAGTACCAGTCCGTGCGGGCACTGCAGGATGAACTGATGGATAAGGCCCGCAAGGAGGGCTACGCGGAAACCAAGCTGGGCCGCAGGCGCTACCTGCCCGAAATCAACAGCAACAACGGCTTCGCCGCCCGCATCTCCGAAGGCATGGCCATCAACACGCCCATCCAGGGCACTGCCGCGGAGATTATCAAGCTGGCCATGATCTCCCTGGACAGGCGGCTGAACGAGGAAGGATTGCGCTCCAAGATGGTGCTTACCATTCACGACGAATTGCTGTTCGACGCCAGGCGCGATGAGGTGGAACTCCTGCAAAAGCTTGCGCGCGAAGAAATGGAAAACGCCATGGAACTGAAAGTGCCCCTCAAGGTCGAAATGGGACTGGGAGAAAACTGGTTGGAGGCCCATTAAGCGCCGCGGCAGGCGGCCGGCACCACCGAACAATTGAAATATTTGCAGGCAATCTCTGGAGGCTTTGATGGATCTGTACAATTTGCAGGAAAAAACCGCGTTCCAGCCCGGCAAAATGGCCAAGGTGGATCTGGTGAAAAGTGCGCACATGATGTCCGGGTTGAATTGCTTTGAGCCGGGTCAGGAGCAAAAGGTGCACGCCCACGGCGGAGCCGACAAGCTGTATTACGTGGTGGAAGGCAGCGGTGAATTCGAAGTGGGGGATGAGAAAAAAACGCTATCCCAGGGAGACCTGATCTATGTGGCGGAAGACATCCCCCATGGTGTGGTGAACAACAGCAACGAGCGGCTTGTAGTGCTGATCGTGATTGCGCCCAATCCTTTCGGGTAAAGGCCTCCGGACGGGAAGCGGCGCGGGATCAACAAGGATTGTTCAACCCTCTCGATAGATCGACCATGGGCCGGAAGAAGAAAGAACTAAAACAATTGACCCAATTGCCGCTGACGGCCATCTCTCTGGGCGGCGGTATGTCCCTCAAGGCTTACGGAAAAGACAAGATCGCGGAGATGACGCGCTCCTTGTCCAGCACTGGCATGCGGGACCCGCTGCTGGTGAAGCCACTGTTGCGGGCGGGCCGCTACGGGCTGGTGATCGGCGGATGCCGCTATCATGCCGCCGTTCAGCTGGGTTGGAAGAACGCGGACTGCCTGGTGCTCGACAACTCCCTCAGCGAGGAAATCCGCGTGCTGGAAAAACTACGCACGGACGACTTTACCCCCTGGGAAATGGCCGATGCCCTGCACCGGCTGAAGGAGCAACTCGATTGCACCCAGACTCACCTGGGTCAGGCCGTTGGCCGCAACCGGGATTTTGTCACCAACCTGCTCGCCCTGACTCAGATTACTCCAGAGACCCGCGAGTTTATTCATTCCCACCAAAACGGCGGCCGGCTCACCGCACGGCATTTGCGCTACGTAGGCCGCGCCGCGCCCAGTGCGCAAATCCGCATCGCCCGCAATATCCTGGGCAAACGGGTTTCCACCACGGAACTGGAAAAGTCCCAGGGTGGATCGGAGGCAAAGAGGCCGAAAATCCGGTTTCCCGGCCTACGGGCCTTGCGCCCGGCCCAGGAGGGAGAGAGCCCCCGCGATCTGAAGGAATGGAAGAAATACAACCGTCAACTCAACACCGATCTGCGCCGCGTTGACAAACAGGAAACCGAAGAACTGCGCAGGACACGGCGGCTGATCGCCGACGCCCGCCAGCGCCAGCAACTGGTGAAGCAGGAAGCAGCCCGTAAACGGAGAGACCTGTTGCGCGAGTTGCGCCGCAGCAAGAGGCAAATCGGACAGCCGAGGTGATCCGCCGCGCCGGCGGCACGGGGGCTTAGTCCCGTCCGGCGGCTTTACGGGCCTTGCCCGGCAAAGGGCGCAAGGCGGGGTGAATCTCGTGCTTGCTCACCAGCGGTCTGGTATCCGTACCCGCCTTACGCATGATGCTCACCATCTCCGCCACGATGGACACAGCGATTTCCGCCGGAGTCTCTCCCCCGATGTCCAGACCCACAGGCGCGTGTACATGCTCGAAATTGTCGCGGGAATAGCCCTGTTCTTCCAGCAACTGGAACACAGCCCTGATGCGGCGCGTGCTGCCGATCATACCAAGATAAGCCAGGGGCTCCCCCCGGTCGATCACGACCCGCAATGCGTCCATGTCCAGAGTATGGCCCCTTGTGACCAGCACAAGGTAGCTATGGGCACTCAGCTCCATCTCCCGCGCAACGTCCAGAATCGGACCGCACACCACCTGTGTGGCATCTGGAAAGCGCTGCCGGTTCGCAAACAGCGTCCGGTCATCCACCACGACGGTACGGAAGCCGCACATGCGGGCCATTTGCTCCAGCGGCTCGGCGATATGCCCCGCGCCTATCACGATCAAAGTGGGAATGGGCAGCCATCTTTCCGTATAGATTTCCCGCTCTCCAATCTTCTTAAGCTGGGAATGTCTGGTTTCGGGAAGGTCCGGCAGCTTCAGGTCAAACTCCTGCCCAGGGGTAAGCAATTTTCCCGATGGTTCCTGGATCACGATCTGGCCGATATGAGCGTCCTCTGGGGTGCTATCCTGTACGATCTGGTGGACAATCACTTCCCGGTCGCCTCCCGCCAGGTTTTTCAACATACTGGCCAGGGCGATGCGTTCGGGCGTGGGCTGCCAAGGCTGGATGAACACGCGCAAGGTGCCTCCGCACACGGCTTCACTGTCGGTTGATATATCCTCGGTGAGATCGGCCAGGTCCTCCCGGATTTTGCCATCATGGAGGGAGAGCCGGGCTTTTTGGATCACCCCGGCCTCCCCGCAACCCCCGCCGATGGTGCCGCTCAGGCTGCCGTCGCTGCGCACCAGCATGCGTGAGCCTTCCCCGCGGGGTGTCGAGCCTTTGGTCTGGATCACCGTGGCTTCCGCCACCGGATTGCCCTCGCGAAGCTGATGTTCTATTTCCTGATATATTTTCCGGTTGGACATGGCTTTCGATTGTTTGGCCCGCGCCATTTGAACGCAGACTGTGTTTTAAATAATTTTTTTCGCCCGGTGCGTTCAGTCTACCACAGGAACATCGGTCAATAGAAGCGCGCATCTTGCGGGTAGCGCGCACGGCACGTCCTGTGTAACCCTGCGGACAGGGACCCCAAGTCCCATCCGATTTGGCAATTAACGATGGCCCGCTATGCAGCCCTGGATGCCGGACTGGAACAAAATGATGGAAGAGGCGCCCGAGATTTCGGTGGCGCCCGGCAAGGGTTATGTGTACCTGATTGCCGACTCGCATCTGGGGGACGTGCGGGCGCCCACGGGCCCATTCTTCGAAATGCTGGGCGAGTTGAGGGACGCCCGGCTGGTGGTTTTTCTGGGCGATCTGTTCAAGGTATGGCTGGCCATGCCCAAGTTCTGGGACAGGCATATGCGCGAAATCCTGGCCGGATTTCAGACCCTGCGCGACTCGGGTGTGCCCATCATGTTTGTAGTGGGAAATCGGGAATTCTTTCTGCCCAGGAATGCCGCGCAGGCTCGCAGGCGGCAAGTGCCCTTCGACCATATCGTGGAGGGGGCCTGCGTATTGCGCTGGGGAAACCGGCGCTATGGAATGACCCATGGGGACATCATTAACCGCGCCGACATCCGCCACCTAAAATGGCGCCGGTTCTCCCGCGGCAGATTGATCGAGATTTTATTTCGGATTATGCCGGGCTGGCTGGCCCGCGGCATCGCCCATCGTCTGGAGCGGAGTATGGCGAAGAGCAATGTGGAAATCAAAGTGCAATATCCCATTGGTGAAATCAAAGCCTTTGCCGAAACGGTGATCTCCGGCCTGGACGGCTTCTTCGTGGGTCATTTCCACCGGGACGAAATAATATCCGTCCCGAATACCAAAGCCAAACTGCGGATTGTGCCGGACTGGCATTCCCGCAAGATCGTTTTGCGGCTGGACAGCAAGGGCAAGATCACAGCCCTGCGTTTCCAGCCGGATGATTCCGCCGCCGTTGGGTAATAGCAGGCCGCCGGCTTCCTCCCAGAGATTCGCCTCAGGATTTCTTTCTGTTTTTGATCTGCTGCAGAGCTTCTTCGATGGATTCGGGAGAAGGTGAATGCCCGCGCGCCCTGCCCCGGGTGGCACGCACCTGTTGTTTGAGGGCGGCCAGCTCGGCCTCCAAGTCCGGCGATGCGGAGGGTTTTCCCCGTGGCGCCTTGGAGGCTTCTTCCTGGGGCTTGGCCTGGGATTTGGCGGAGGGATTTTTGTTGGCGGGCCGCGCTTCGCTGTTGGGTCCGGTGGCACCCTTGGGGGATTCATCCCCAACGCCCTCAAGGGCCTGCACGACTTCCATGAACACGGACAAGGCCCAGTCGAGCAGTTTGTCCATCATCCGACTGAAATTCTGTTGCATGTCCAGTCCGAATTTGCCCAACAGGTCCTGAACCTCCTGCATCAGTACGTCCAACTCCTCATCATTCTCTGGAGGTGGAGGGGGCGGACGGGCGCTGCGCCTGCGGGTGGCGCCCGCCGCACCGCGCGCACTCCCAGCGCGGCGGGCCGCGCCGGTGCCATGCCCGGCCTTGGGCCGTACGGATTCGGTGCTGCGCACGCGGGCGGCGCTGCGTTTTCGGTCGTATTCTCTCCGCTTCGCCGGGTTGGTCAGCGTCTCATAGGCATGGGCCAGTTGGATGAACTGGCGGTGCATTGTGTCCTTTTCCTGCCCAGACAGATGGGGATGGGCATCCGGATGGGCACGCTTGGCATGACGCCGGAAAGCCGTGCGGATTTCATCCGCGCTGGCGGTGGCCTTAACGCCGAGCAGGTTGTAATAATCCATCATGTCCTGCTATATTCGCTCAGTACCATCGGGTATGGCATAACCCTGGAGAGTCCCAAGGGACTCCATGCAAGAAGCTGGTCCTTCCACGATCAGTTGCTCAGGGATGGCAGGAAAGGACACCGGCCACAACCCCCCCTCGCCAACGGACAAGGATGTCACGAATTCTCTATTTTGACCTGGAAACCAGATACTCCGCCGACGAAGTGGGCGGCTGGGGCAACGTTATGGACATGGGAATGTCCGTTGGCGTGATCTGGGATTCCCATGACGAACAGTTCCACGTGTATCTGGAAAATCAAGTGCCGGCCCTCATGGTCCATCTGCACCAGGGGCAACTGATTGTCGGATTCAACCATGTCGAGTTCGACCTGCGGGTGCTGGCGGGCAGCCAGCCCACCCCGGAACAGCGCCATCAGCTGTACCTTGAATTGCTGACGCTAACCCATTTTGACATGTTGACCGAATTGAAAAAAGTGCTCGGTCATCGCATCAAACTCGACTCCCTGGCCCGCTCCACCCTGCAGGCTGGAAAATCCGCCGACGGCCTTCAGGCCCTCACATGGTACAAGGACGGCCGGATCGATCTGATCGTCGAATATTGCAAACAGGATGTCGAAGTGACGCGGCGGTTGTTCGAATACGCGTTGAACAACAAGGAATTGTCCTACGACAGCCGTTCAGGAATAAAAACGGTTGCCCTGGACTGGACCGTGGATGCCCCACCTGCGGTAGGCAGTGAGCAGATGTCTTTATTTTAGTGAGGCTGCAGCCCGCTCGGCGTTCCGCTCGTAAATTATCTGGTTCTGTTGGAGCGCCCGCACCATTTCCTCGGACTTTTCCTCGACACGGCTCAATAGCGCGAACAGTTCGTAAGCGGCGAACTTGATAAATCCCGCCTGGGCGGAGTTAAACTCGGATTTGCTGGAATCGTTGAGGGGACCTACCGGCAGGTTGAATTTTTTTTCCATTTCGCCTTGCGCCCAGAACTCGTTCATCACGCGCTGCCCCCATACCTTGGCTTGGCGAAAGGGCTTGGAAGTATTGGAGATATCGGCGGCTTTGATGAGCGTGCGGCACATTAGGGACAAGAATTCCTTTTCTTTGAAGTCGAATTTATTTCTGGAAGTTCCTTCGGTCAATTCGTCGAGAAAGACCTTGTGCCAAGAGAAATCGGTGCACAGGATCAACTGATCGAACAGTTTGAGGATGTCTTGCCGCTTGTACTCTTCAATACTGGCGAACACGTCCAATTCAGGGTCTTCGAGAAGCTCTTTGGAAACCGCTAGGGAGTGGTTTTCGATCACGGACATGTTGTTGTATTTTTTCGCCAGCGGTGAGTGGGTTTTAATTTCCCATTGGTTGTCATGTCCGGGATGCTCCACGTCGTGCACCAGTGCGGTCATCAGCAGAAGGTATTTGTGAAAATCCGGCAGATTTTTCTTAAATATCGGCAGGTTCAGCAGCCACGCCATGGTGTACAGGGTGTCAACCGCATGCTGAAAATTGTGGTAGGGATTGTCCCGGTACCTGTCACCAATTTCTTTAATGAACCTGCTTAACGGGTCCGGCCGCACACCCAGCCGCTTCATCGAACCCTGCTCGATGAATATCTTCTCCGCCAGGGCGGACAATTCCCGCCTTGAGCGCATGGGCAGCACAGAATAGGTACGTTCGAACTTCATGAGGGCTCGGCACGCAAGGGCGGCATCAAATCGCACGGTCCCCAAAGATTCAGAGTGTGAAGGCGCGAATGTAGGACAATCTAGCCAATATAGTGCAAAAATGCCAATTATTGTAAGGCTGTGATTAATTTATAGGGCGAAATTCAACCCGGTCAAATCCAATTTCCACATTGGGCTCGAAGCGAGCAGCATGCGCGTTCCGCCCCACGACGGATAGCCGAAAATGACCGAAATTCATGAAAAGCGCGAACGTCGTCCGGGTGCGGTAAATCTTCGCCACATGAGGGTCGAGACCGACTTTCGCCGCGCCACCCACCGTTTGGAGCGCCGGGAACGGGACAAGTTCAGCAGCTTCCTGTGGAACATGATCCGCATGGAGCGCAAGCCTAAGGTGTCCCTCTTGGACGTCGTCGGAGCGCGGGTAGACAAATCCGTGGGCTATCAGCAGGAGGATTCGCTCAAAATCTCGGTGGATTTCTACCATAGCCGGTTTGACCGCACCGGTCTGACCGATGTGGTGAAGTACTTCACCGTATTTCTAATGCAGCAGGCGCGCAAGGAGACCGACCCGCAAAAGCAAATGTTCATCATTTTCAAGGCGGTGGAGTTTGCTCGCATGATCGTCCAGTACTCCCCTCATTCCATTCACGCCGATGCCGAAGCGGTCGTATTTGGCGTATACAGCGATCTGGCCGCACACGATCCTGCGCGTTTTCAGATTTACTTTGATACGGAACAGCCAATCTACGCGTTGATGAAGCGGCTCCACTTCTCGCCCATGGACACGGACGCACGGCTGGAACTGGGAGATCTGTATGTCCGTCAGAAAAGCTACTACGACGCCATCGCACAGTTCCAGTACCTGCTGAACCGCTACCCCCGCGTTCCCCGTGAGTCCGACCTGCCTCGGGGTCGGGTCTACATCAAGATCGCGGATATTTTTCAGGAGTTAATCGACTACGCGGAGCAAGAGTCCGAGCAGTTTCAGGATGCCCGCAAACTCAAGAATTTCATTGAGCGCTACAACCGGGACTTCAGCGAGCGTGGCGCCACCCTGACACCGATCCGGGATCCCCATCCCGCCCAGATCGTCCGGGCGGTGCGCTCTATGCGCAATGTAGCCAAGTTATGGTACCAGAGGGCTCTGGGGGTGCGTCTGCTGGGCCCGCGCATGGTGACCAAGCTTGTCTCCCAGTTGGCCGGCAATTATATGAAAGACGGACAAAACAAGGAGGCTCAGAAGTTGTTGACCACCGCCTATCGCTATTGGCAGCGCGTCCCGGAAGGGGTCGACTCCATCGAGCAGCGGCTGGACTATCTGAATCTGATGGTGTCTGTAGGCATGCAAGTCAAGCAGCGGGAAATGATCGATTTCGCCAATCAGCAGCTGCGGGAGTATAAGAATCGGCTCACGGAACTGGAACTGATCGGACAGGCCAAGGAGGACCGCAAGGAAGCCCTGCTTTCAGGAGAGTTGGTCTCTGACTAGTGGTTCACGGAAAGCGCGAAGGACTTTCCGATTCGCGCCGCGCTGGGGCTGGCTGAATCTGCCCCATGGGAAATTTCAGCCATTTATTGCGAATAAAAGGAAAGGGCGCCACACCCCCCTTAGGAGCGCTGAAGCACCCGCAGTCTCTTATTCGCTGGCTGCCTTCTGGCGGGTTTGCACGATCTTGTCTGAAATTTGCGCGGGCACCTCGTCGTAGCGGACAAATTTCTGGGAAAATATTCCCTGACCGGAAGTCATGGCACGAAGGTCTATCGCATAGCTCAAAGACTCTCCCATGGGCACTTCCGCCCGCACCACCTGATTGCGCCCTCTGCTGTCCATGCCCAGCACTTTGCCCCGGCGGGAGTTGATATCGCCCATCACATCACCCGTATAGTCGGGATTGACTGTAATCTCCAGTTCCATGATTGGTTCGAGCAGCACCGGCCTGGCCTCCTCCATCGCTTTTTTGAAAGCCATGGAGCCCGCCACCTTGAAGGCCATTTCGGAAGAATCCACATCGTGGAAGCTGCCGTCGTAGACGGTCACGTCGATACCGATCACCGGATAACCCGCCACTATCCCTTTGTGCATGGCCTCCACAATGCCCTTTTCAACAGCAGGTATGTACTGCCTGGGGATAGCGCCTCCCACAATGGCGTTGTTGAACACCAGGCTGTCTTCGCCGCGCAAGGGTTTCAGCGCCAGCCAGCAGTCTCCATACTGGCCACGCCCTCCGCTTTGCTTCTTATACTTACCCTGCGCTTTGCTTCCTGAGCGGATCGTTTCGCGGTAGGGCACTTGTGGCACGTCGTAGGAGGCGGTGATGTTGAATTCCCGCTTGAGCCGCCCCAACACCATGTCCAGATGAATCTGCCCCATGCCACTCACCAGCATATCCGTCGTTTCGGTTGAATGACGGAATTTCAAAGTCGCATCCTCGTCCATCATGCGGTGCAGGGCAGTAGCCAGTTTCTCTTCCTCCCCTTTGCCGCTCAGCTTGAGGGCCTGCGTGAGTACGGGATCGGGAAATTGGATGGGAGCGAATTCCACCTTGTTTTTGGCGCTGCTCAGGGTATCGCCTGTGCTGGTATGGCTAAGCTTGGGAAGGGCTCCCAGCTCCCCCGTGGCCAGTACCTTTACTTCCTTCTGCTCTTTGCCCATCAGTTTGAACAGGTGCGCCGAGCGCTCCGAATTGTCGGTCGTCGTGTTAAACACGTCCTCGCCCGCCTTCACCTCCCCGGAGCGAACCCGCACGATGCTGAGCTTGCCGGCATAATGGTCGATTTTGGTCTTAAATACCTGGGCGGAAAACTCCGAATTCTCCCGGCTATCGGGAACATAACCCTCCGGCGCGGAATCGGTCTCTCTGCGGGCTTCAGTGCGGGTAAGGGTATCGGGCAGGAGATTTACCAGCGCGTCAAGGATCTGACTGGTACCGATATTCCCGGTGGCGGAGGCACAGAGCACAGGCACCATCTTTCCCGCGTGGGTGGCCTCCCGCAACCCTCTGCGAATCTCGTCGGCGTCCAGGGATTCGGTTTCCAGGTATTTTTCCAGCAGTTCATCGTCCCCTTCCGCGGCGCCTTCCATGAGCTTGGCCCGGAACTCCTCCGCTTCCTCCTGCAAATCCGCGGGAATATCTATTCGCTGGGGTTTGTCGGGATCGCTGTAGTCGTAAGCACACATTTCCATCACGTCAACCACGCCCTTGAAAGACTCCGCCTGGCCCATGGGAATGGTGATGGGCACCAGCCGGCTCCCAAACAACTCATTGAGATTGTCCAGGCGGGAGCGGAAATTGGCTTGCTCACGATCCATCTTGTTGATCACCATTAACCGTGGCAGGCTGTCCGCCTCCAGATAGTCCCACAGCACTTCCGTCTGGCTTTGCAGGCCCGGCTCCGCGCTGGCAACCATAATCACGCCATCCACGACACGCAACGCCGCCACCGTAGCGCCGATGAAATTCATCGAGCCGGGGGTGTCCACAATGTCCACCTGGCTACCGTTCCATTCAAAGAACCCCAGGTCCGCGCTCACGCTGGACTTCCGCTCTTTCTCGTCGGTTTCCCAATCCATTACGCTCGTGCCGGCATCCACCGAGCCGGGTTTTTCGATCGCTCCGGCGCGATATAGCATAGATTCGGCAAGTGATGACTTGCCCGCTCCTCCGTGCGCAATCAATCCAATCGCATAGTTCGCCATGGGAAATATCTCCTCTAAGTAATTCTACTGCCGCCAGGAGCGGCACACATATCATTACGGTGAAGCTTTCCGCGTTGGGAGCGCTATGTGAGGGCGGGCCGATGCCGCTTCATCCCTGCCGTTCCACGGCTCCGCATGCACCGCGCCATACACCCTATTGGGCATCAGCGCGGCGGCGCGGAGACCAGGATCGAATTACTCCCCTTGGAATGTGAGTGAGCATAGCGAACGCCACGGCCTAAGTAAAGATGTGCCGCGCGGCGTCCGCTGTGTCTTCGCCTACTGCGGCACAATTTTCCGCTGAAGGAAGGAATACCAATTGGGACGGGAAAACAGAGCCTTGTCCAAAGTGTAAATTTGCGCCTTCTTGAGGGACATGGCTTCTTTGAGGATTTGCGGGGACTTGATGTTTCCTTCGGCTATGATGGGCACCTTAGTGGCGCGTCCCACCAATTCCACAAGGGTTTCCTCCGCATCGAAGAACTTGTTGAGCACGTGAACGGTTACCGGATGCAGCAAATCCACTTTCGCCGAAACCAATGATTTGACAAGCCGTTTCAGGTCGTCTTCGCCAAATCCGTCTTCCAGCTTGTCGTGGATGGTAAACAGGAATGAGATGGGAATTTTGGGAGAAATTCGCGACTTGATCGCCTTGATTATTTCCGTGGCAAGATGCATGCGCGCTTCTATTGCGCCTCCATAGGCGTCATAGCGGTTGTTGAAGCGCGTGGACAGGCATTGGTCGAGCAAATACTGCTGCCCACCGTTGATTTCGATAATATCGGCCCCGGCTTCCTCGGCGCGTTCGGCGGCATGCACGAAAAACAGGACAATTTCTTCCACATCGCCATCGTCAAATTCCCGGCTGGTGTCAAATTCCTTGCCGAAATTGAGGATCGCTGGGCCCACCGGCTGTTCGCCACAGATGGCCTCGGAGGTTTTCGCGCCCGCGTGGGCCAAGCGCACACAGATTGCGGCCCCTTCCTTGTGCGCATCGTCAATGAGCCGCGCAAGATTTTCCGTGTGAAACTCGGCGGAAATTCCCATTTGGTTTACATGGGCGCGTCCCTGGCGCACCACATAGGCCGATTCCAGAATCAACACACCCGCGCCTTCCCTGGCGATATCCAGGTAGTACTCGTGCATGCCCCCCGAAATGGAGCCGTCTTTGTTGGCCTGGTTTTCCTGGAAAGGAGAGAATGCGATGCGGTTGCGAAGCTGCAGGTGATTCAAATTTACGGGTTCAAACATTGTATTTCTTGGAATGTGGTCTATCCGCGCGGGGATTAAATTGCTCACGCTCGCTTGACCGAGCGTGAACGCTTCTCGCTCAGGCCGGAGGTTCCGAACCGCGACCCGAGTTCACTTTCAATATCATCCACTGTAACGTCCGTGCTGGCCATCAAAACCAGCAAATGAAACCACAGATCGGCCAACTCGTGAATGGTGTTTTGCCGGTGCCCGCTCTTTACTGCGAGCGTAAGTTCGAAAAATTCTTCATTAACTTTGCGAAGCACCGTGTCGCCGCCCTGTGCCATCAAGGAGGCCACATAGGACTCCTCCGGATCTGCGCCGAATCGCTCTTGAATTACACGGTATACTTCGCCAAGAGATGCCTTGGCCTTTGCCACGCCGTTATCCTCGCCGGTTTGGAGCCATCCGTGCGGCCCAAATCGACGCAGGGTGCCTCGGACGGATCAAAACATCAACCCCTATGTTACCACAAAACCAAATAGGTCTCAGCATTTGTGATTTCACAAGCGAAAGAAATTGACTAAAAGGAGAATATTTGTTTACCTTTTTTATTGCTGCTCCCGATGCACCCAGTAAAACGGCCATACCATGTAATCCGTGAGGAGATGTCCGATCCGTGTCCAATGCGCTCAAGATTCAGTGGCGGGGCTTTTTGAGGATTGGCCTGGCGGGCCTGTTGCCACAGGCCAGGGCCGGGCTCTTGCTGGCGGGATTGGTTTTCACCATCGCACCACCCGCCTCCTTTGGGCAAACACTCACGCTGCACGCCCCGCCGGCCTACGTTAACGACGGTGATACTTTCGAGGCCGACCTGAGCGGAAATGGCCGGCTGGAATTTCCTCAGGAGCGCGTGCGCTTGTTGTTTGTGGACACGCCGGAGTTACACGATTCGTATAAAGGGCGCAACATGCGTTTTGGCCTGCGGGCAAAGGCCTTTTTGGAGTCCATGCTCGCACGCCCGCCAGTCACCCTGATTTTTGATGCAAGGCGCAGATTCGACACTTACGGCCGTTCCCTGGCGCTGCTCCGGGCAGACGGGAAGGACGTCAATCTTGAGATCATCCGTGCGGGCCACTCCTACTTCGATACGCGCTTCCGGTTTCCCAGCGATTACGAATTGTATGCCCAGGCCGAGGGGGACGCCTTTTCGGCGCGCAGGGGCATCTGGTCAAGCGCCGCCCTGCGCAAGTCCTATTTGAAGCGGCTCCGCAAAGAGGGCAAGACACCACGCGCCAAGGAAAACGCCCTCTACGTACCCGGATTGCATCAAACACGGAGCCTGCAGCTAAACTCCCTGGCCGGTAAGTTCTTGCGCCTGCAGGGGCATATAGTAAGGCGGGTCTATTTGCGCAGAGGACGGCGCAGGCTCGAGTTCGCTGGATTCGCGGAGGACAAGCCGCTGACAGTGTACGTATCGGGCCGCGCCAACCGCAAGAACGATGTGGATGCCTGGCCCTCGCGGGCGGCGGTGATTATGGACGGATTCGTGAATTTCTACCGCGGTTCGCCCCAACTGGTGCTTCATCACGGAATACCGCTGCCAGTGCCCGTGCCCGGCAGGTAGCTCCTTGCGCTAGCCGGTCCAGGTCACTAGCGCGGGGAGGTCCCAGCAGAGGTCAAGCCAGATGATTGCCTGCGGGGCTCAACAGCAGAAAGGTCATCAGGAACCCCAAATGTGGCGCAATGGACTCCGGCGAGCGTGCAAGCCAGGCCTCCGTGCCCGCTTGAAACCATTCGCGGAAGCTGTCGCGGTTTGCGGCCAGTGCCTGTTCCAGCTGCACTTTGACGACACTGCCTGCGCGCACGGATGCAAGCAACGCTTCACCGTCGCGGGCTCCATAACGCTCCCGCCACTCGCTGAAGAGTTGCTCAGGTTGCCGCCGTAACATGCCCAGATCGCGGTAGAACATGTCGTACAGGCCGGCCAGACGTGCCACGGATAGAGCCAGTTCGTCTCTGGCCTGGGGTGGCACTGGCTCATTGAGCTTTTCCAGCAGCCGCGGATACGCCTCGGCACCATCCCACTGGGCCAGTGCCCGCGCCCCGCAAACGATCACCAGTGCGTGAAGAGACGCCTGGAACCGCTCCCGGATCATCGGGAGCGACTCCCGGTCCTCCACTTCCACCAGCGCCTGGATGGCCCTCGCGCTCAGGGTTTCGTCGGCGCTTCCCACCGCTTCCCTCAACACGGACACGGCCCGCTTGACTTGCCAGTGCCCAAGCCAATAGGCCGCTTGTGGGGCCGTAGTGAAAGGGTTGCCGCGCACATCCTCAAGCAAGGCATCGATCAAAGGCATGTCCGGCTTCACCAGCGCCAGCGCCACCAATGCGCGTTCCCGCACCACATAGCTGGGAGATTGCAGCAGGGACTCAAGCTCCTCCCGGTAGATGCCGGAGCCGGAGCGCATAATGAATTCGAGGGAACGGGTTTCCTCATCCTCGCTCTGAATGGCCACGGCCCGCTTGACGGCATTCACGGCCCGCCAATCCCAGGGAGAAAGCAGAGCATTGAGGGAGTCCCGGATGCCCTCGGAACGCAGACGCGGAATGCGAAAGAGAATGGCCGTGCGCAGCACCAGCAGCACCAGCATGCCTCCGTAAAACCAGCGGAAGTGCAGCAGCGGGTCGGTGGGAGAGGCCACAACCTGCTCGATCGCTTCCAGCCCCACGCCGCCCAGATAAAGCGCCAGACCTCCTGCAATACCGCCCACACTCTGGGTGATAATTCCTTGGGGCAGTTGATGTTCCACATCGGTTATGCTGAGAAAATAGTGCTGCAGCGAAGCCTGAAAGGCGATATGCACCGCGCCGCTGATGAAAAACAGCGCTCCCAACAATATTGGGGAAATGGAAACGGGGAGAAACAAGATGCCCAACACGGCGCCTATATCCACAATTCCGGTCAGCACCAGCAAAGGCCGGGAACCGAGCTTGTCCAAAAACATTCCGTAGGCGTAGGAAGCCGCGATTCCTCCGATTATGCCCGTCAACACGTACAGCACCACCTGCTGGTCACTCAGTCCATAGCCCTGCTTCGCCACCAGTACGATGAACATGCGCAGGATGCCCTGTGTGATGGGAATCACGGCCATCATCGCAAAGAACCAGCGCCGTCCGCCCGTTCCCACCAGCCAGCCCAGCTCCCGCCGTAACGAGAAAGGCGCGCCCTGACGAAAGGCGCCACTTTCGGGAAGCTTCCACAGGGAATAGGCCGCGGCCAGCCCGGTCAGCAGCCCCGCCGTAAAAAACAGCTGATAGCGGTACAGGGACGCCTCCACGCCCAGGAACAAGGCAATCAACACGGTCATCAGCAAACCGCCGCCCTGGAACAACATGAACGAGTTGGCGATGAGCGCTCCCTTCTCCCGCGGTGTGGTCAATTCCGTAAGAATTCCCATGAAGGAAACCATGCCCACCGCCCTTGCCGTGAAGAATCCTGTTGCTCCCGCCAGCACGAACCACAGCCCGGCATTGCCCCCCAGATGCTGCTGGGCCCAGGGCGCGGCGATCATGAACCCGGCGAAAAGGCTGCGCAGGGCCCAGAACAATCCCGCGTTGCGCGCCAGACCAATTTTCCGCACGGAGCGGTACCCCAGCACCATGAAAGGCAGCGTGGCATAGGCCATGGCGGAAACGGCCCCCACCCAACTTGCCGTGCCGCCCAGCCGCAACAGCATCAGCAACACTACGGCCTCCGCCAGTGCCGCATAGGACAAGGAATTGAACAGTGCATAGCTGTAGTAGTAGCGCTTGCCGTGCTTTCGCTGCGCCAAGGTAAGCGGAGCAATCTCAGGACTTGGCTGGAATTCGGTCAAGGGAAATTTCCCGTATTGTAGATGATGCCTGCCGGCGCAATGCCGCGCTGACCGGCGGGGCCAATGATAGCACAGAGACCCGTTCTCGCCGCGCCAATTTCCTGCGCTCCGCGTGGCAGCCGCACCATAGAACGTAGAGGATGGTTTCTTGCGTTTCACGGGACATTTCAGTATTTTGCTCGGCATGTATGGCAGAATCCGTAACATCCTCTTCCCTGCTTTAAGGCTGGCCAATTCTATGTGTCCCTGGGCTGCTCCGCGTCTCTTGCTCCGTTCAATACTGCTCCTGACCACCGCTGTACTGCCGCCGGTGTGGGCCCTGGCCAGCCCTGAATTCCCTTCGGATGCGCAGCACAGGGGAATAATTGCCGTTGGTCCGTATCAGATTTTTCCCGAGAACCGGCCCGGCAATGCGGTTTATTTGAACAATCGGATGGTGGTCTCGCTCAAGGAACAGACCATCATCAGCATCAAGCCACTTCCCGTGGAGGGCCGATTCGTCTACCTGTCCCGGAACGTATTCGGCAATTTGAATTTGGGAATTTATCTTCCGGCCACGGATCCCGTCCCGCGCGTACGTAAAATTGCGGAGGGAGTCTTTTACACGGT
>JAPUIH010000198.1 GCA_027297205.1 SAR324 cluster bacterium
GCACGATCTTTTCCCGCAACCCGGAGCGCAAATCCTCCAGTTGGTGGGACACCAGCGCCAGGGTCTGCTTTTTATAGACCGTCTCAATGCTCTGGATGGTCTTGCCACCGGGCTTGCGGTACTGGGTGCGCACGGTAACGGTCTCGTCGCCCGTGATTTCCTGGCGCGACCCTTCGTACAGCAGTTGCGTGCTACCCATCTCGTACATTTTAATTTCAATTTGGGCGGTACTCTCGCCTCCCCAGGCCGCCACCCAGGGGATCACGGCCAGACCAAACAGCACCATCCACCGCACTATGCATTTGCAATCGGACATGGCCGGCACCTCGAAACGGGTGGTGGTTCGATTCTTGTAATTGCGCCGGTTTTACAACTTTACACTGCGCAAGCGCAACGCATTGCCGATCACCGATACCGAGCTCAGGCTCATGGCCGCCGCGGCGATCATGGGGCTGAGCAGCAGCCCGAATACGGGATAGAGCGCCCCCGCGGCCAGTGGCACACCCAGGGCGTTGTAGAAGAAGGCCCAGAACAGATTTTGCCTGATGTTGCGCATGGTGCTCCGGCTGAGCCTGCGCGCCCGGGAAATGCCCCGCAGATCCCCTTTGATGAGGGTTACCCCCGCGCTTTCCATGGCAACATCGGTACCGGTGCCCATGGCGATGCCCACATCGGCCTGGGCCAGGGCGGGCGCATCGTTGATGCCGTCCCCGGCCATGGCCACGACGCGGCCCAGAGCCTGAAACCGCTTCACCACCTCTCCCTTCTGCTCGGGCAGCACCTCGGCGGTGACTTCCTCGATGCCGAGCTGGCGCGCAACCGCCTCGCCGGTGGTGCGGCTGTCGCCGGTGAGCATCACGATGCGCAGGCCCTCGGCGCGCAAGATGCCTAGAGCTTCCGCGGTGGTCTCCTTGACCGGATCGGCCACCCCCAGCAGCCCGGCGGCCTTGCCGTCCACTCCCACGAACATTACCGTTTGTCCCTCCCGCCGCAGGGCCTCGGCGCGGGTTTCCAGTGCTTCGGGCGGCATGCCCAACTCTTTCAGCAGCGTGCCATTGCCCAGCACAACGGCACGCCCATCCACCCTACCCACCACACCCTTGCCCACATGCGCCTGGAACTCGTTGGCCGCCTTAATTGCGAGACCCCGCGCCCGCGCCCCCGCGACGATCGCGTCGGCCAGCGGATGTTCGCTGCCCAGCTCCAGCCCGGCCGCCAGGCGCAGCATTTCCCCGCTACCGCCGTCGGCGATCGGCTCCACGCTCACCAGGGCGGGCTTGCCCTCGGTGAGGGTGCCGGTTTTGTCCACGATCAGGGTGTCCACTTTTTCCAGCACTTCCAGCGCCTCGGCATCCTTGAAGAGCACCCCGGCCTGGGCGCCCTTGCCCGTGCCCACCATGATGGACATGGGCGTGGCCAGTCCAAGGGCGCAAGGACAGGCAATGATGAGCACGCTTACCGCGGCCACCAGGCCATAGGCCAGCCGGGGCTCCGGGCCCAGGCTGGCCCACAGCACGAAGGCTGCAATCGCGGCCAGCACCACCGCGGGCACGAAATAGCCCGACACCAGGTCCGCCAATCTTTGGATGGGGGCGCGGCTGCGCTGGGCCTCGCTGACCATGCGTACGATCTGGGACAACAGGGTATCGTCCCCCACCCGTTGCGCGGTCATCAGAATACTGCCCGATCCGTTGAGAGTGGCGCCGGTCACCTTGTCTCCGGGATGCTTCTCCACCGGCACGGCCTCACCGCTGATCATGGACTCGTCCACGGATGTCGCGCCCTCCACCACCACGCCATCCACCGGAACCTTTTCCCCCGGCCGCACACGGAGCGTATCTCCCGGCTGCACCTGCTCCAGCGGTACGTCAATTTCACTGCCGTCTCCCTCCACCCGCCGTGCCGTGTTGGGCGCCAGGCCCAGCAGGGCCCGAATGGCGTTGCCCGTGCGGCTGCGGGCCTTCAACTCCAGCACCTGCCCCAGCAGCACCAGGGTAATGATGACCGCGCTGGCTTCGAAATACAGCTCAACAAGCCCCTCATGAGCGCGCAGGGATGCGGGGAAAATACCAGGCAGCAGCTTACCGATCAGGCTGTACCCATAAGCCGTTCCGGTGCCTAGGGCGATCAGCGTGAACATATTGAGGTTGAGGGTCCATACCGATTTCCACCCCCGTTGGAAAAACGGCCATCCTCCCCACAGCACCACGGGCGTGGCCAGCACCAGCTGTATCCATCCGTTGACGGATTTGCCGATCACCTGCAACAGGGGCTGGCCCGGTATGAGGTCGGACATGGCCAATAGAAAAATAGGCACGGTCAGAATCAGGCTCACCCAAAAGCGCCGCGTCATGTCCTCCAATTCCGGATTGGCCTGCTCCACCCGCACCGTGACCGGCTCCAGGGCCATGCCGCATTTCGGGCAACTGCCCGGCTCATCCTGGACAATCTCCGGATGCATGGGACAGGTGTATTGCACGCGCTTTGCCGGCGCCGCGGGGAACTCCGGCTCCAGGGCCATGCCACAACTGGGGCAGGGCACCGGCTCGCTCTCGCGCACTTCGGGACACATGGGACAGATATAGGCGCTGCCCTGCGCGGTCTGATGGGGGTGGCTGGTTTCGCCTGTGGTCATAGCTGGTGCTCCTATCGCAATTACACCTTGTAGTTCCGTCTTTCCCAACTCCTGGAATTATCTTCCAGTATACCCCCAGGGGCGCCAGCAATTAAGTTTCTTTTGCCGGGAAATCCCAGTTACACTCCCATGCACTATAATTCCCATGTACTATAATTTCGCACAGGATTCAGACTCCATGCCGATTGCACCCTACTCAGCATTGCGAATTCACCCCCGGTCCGCCTTTCCGCGCGGATGCTCCTTTTCTGAGCAAAATAATTGGCCCCGCAACATCCTGCGCGCGCTGGCCCTGACGCTGGTTATGCTCACGGCGGCCACCGCGCCTCTCTGGGCCGCCCAGGGCGACACGCGGCTCGGCCTGTTCTTTGGCAGTACCTCCATGCGGGCGGGCGGAAAAACCACCACCGGCTCGGCGCTGGGCGTGGGCTGGGGGTTGGAGATAAGCGAAGCGCTCGTGTGGAGTATCGCGGCCATCCGCGCCACAACTGACGCAACAGAAACCGTGGCCGGTCAGGAAGTGCGCTTCACCGCGGATACGACGACCTTGCAGACGGGCCTGACCCGTTTTTTCCGTAACTCGCGATCCTTCGTGCCTTTCGTTGGCGCGGGCCTGTCCGTAGCGTCTTACGATGTGGATTTTTCGGCCGATCCCAATTCCGAAATCGGAAGCTCATCGGGCACCGCAGGGGGCGTGTTCGCGCGCGCCGGGTTCGAATTTCGCATGTCCCCCAGTTTCACCATCATTCCCCAGTACCAATTTTCCGCCCATTCCATCCGCAACGATCAGGGCGGCTCCAGTACGCTCGTGTCCGATGGATTGCTGCTCACCCTCCGCCTCGCGGTGTAACGGAGCCGCACGGGCACCGCCGAAGTTAGCGCCCGCATAATATCAAGCCCTCACACCCTTCGAGATGCCCACCCACTCACCAGTAGGTGGGCTCCTCAGGGCTGCGGGGATCGGGTCCAGACACAACCTAGGGCAAGTATTGCACCAGCACCTGACTCACGATCCAGAAGCTGAGCAGGATCAATCCGCCATTGATCCAGCCCAGATAGGGACGGGCCTTCTCCAGCCCCCGCCACAGGAAGAGCAGATTCACCGAGGCGCAAATAATCATGGAGAGAATGAACATCTTACCGCCCGTGGCGTTGATGCCGTACCAAAGCTCGGGAGAGGCCCCCGTGCCGGGCAGGCGAAAGCCATACCAACGGTTGGGGGGCACCCAGTGAAATACCAGGGGCAGGGTCGCCGCGATCAACACGGCGTTCATCCCGAGATACTTCCAGAGGTTTCGGAACATGTTTACGGCTGCGCTTGTGATCCGCAAGTGCGGGGTGAACTGATGGCCGCGGGTTCGCAGCAGGATTGGTGCACCAATCGCGAGCCTATCACAGGGCCCCGGCGGCGAACAGTCCACCGCTCAAGTCCCGGCCCTGCGCGCAATACCACGGCGAAAGCGCCGTCCCGGGGCTAGTCACGGCTAGGCAAGCCTCTAAAATTGTGTTACCAGCTATGGTTTGCATCCAATCTAAATTTACAGAACAAGGAGTTGGCAATGTACAATTTGGCCACACCCATACTGGCCATGGGAATGGGCGGCGGTGGAGAAGGTGGCGGGTTCAATATCACAAGCCTCGTCCCTATCCTACTGATATTTGCCATATTTTACTTCCTGCT
>JAPUIH010000199.1 GCA_027297205.1 SAR324 cluster bacterium
CCAAGGGCAGGGTCGCCGCGATCAACACGGCGTTCATCCCGAGATACTTCCAGAGGTTTCGGAACATGTTTACGGCTGCGCTTGTGATCCGCAAGTGCGGGGTGAACTGCTGGCCGCGGGATCGCAGCAGGATTGGGGCACCAATCGCGAGCCTATCACAGGGCCCCGGCGGCGAACAGTCCACCGCTCAAGTCCCGGCCCTGCGCGCAAAACCTCGGCAAAAACACCGTCCCGGGGCTAGTCACGGCTAGGCAAGCCTCTAAAATTGTGTTAGCAACTATGGTTTGCATGCAATCTAAATTTACAGAACAAGGAGTTGGCAATGTACAATTTGGCCACACCCATACTGGCCATGGGAATGGGCGGCGGTGGAGAAGGTGGCGGGTTCAATTTCACAAGCCTCGTCCCTATCCTACTGATATTTGCCATATTTTACTTCCTGCTGATCCGCCCGCAGCAGAAGAAAGCCAAAGCGCACCGGCAACTGGTCACCGACCTGAAGAAGGGTGACGAGGTGCTCACCGATGGTGGTATTGTGGGTACGATCCAGAAAGTGGCCGACGATTATATCACCCTGGAAATCGCTCCCAAAGTGGCCATCCGCATCATACGTTCCCGTGTGGCCGACGTGACGAAGCAGGGAAAATCCCGCTGATCCGATAGGCCGGGCCTCGGGGCCGGGACAATATTTGTGAGCGATGCTTCCGCGCGCGATCCCCGCGGTTGCGCGCAACCGGAGTATAAGGAATGAGTCTGAGAGTTAAGGGAATACTCGTTCTGGTGGTGCTGGTGGGCTCGATCGTGGCCATTATCCCCACCTTCCAGGCCTACAGGCCCGGTGGAAATCCCCAGGCGATCAAGAACAAAGTCAATCTGGGATTGGATCTGCAGGGCGGCATGTATCTGGACGTGGAGGTGCGCACGGAAGCCGCCGTAACCCGCGTGCTGGACCGGATAGCCGAGGAGATCGAAGATCTGCTGCTGGACAAGCTGGTGGACTACAATTATGTGGAACGGCGCGGCAACGAGGTCGAGATATCGCTGCCCCTGGGTGAAAAGGTGGACTGGGCGGAAGAGCCCTTTGGACGCCTGCTGCGCAACCTGACGGTGGACTCCACCGCTGGCAATTTGCACCGTGTCACCTTGCCCGAGGGAGAGGCGGATCGCATCCGGGAAGGCTCGGTGGACCAGGCCCTGGAGGTGATCCGCAACCGTATCGACTCCCTGGGCGTCAACGAGCCCTCCATCCAAAGGCACGGCGACAACAACCTGTTGATTCAATTGCCGGGCCTGAAAGACCGCCAGTCGGCCATCGCGGCGATCGGCAATCAGGCGGTGCTGGAGTTTTACCTGGTGGTGGACAACGTTACCGTCGCCACCATGGACAACGCGCGGCATGTCATAAAATTCCAGGAAATCCGGGACGAGACCACCAATAAGCTGCAACGCAGGGACCCCTACGTGCTGGAGAAGCGCCCGGTGATGTCCGGCGAGGTGATTCAGGATGCGCGGCTGGACACCTCCCAGTTTTCAGCACGGATCGCGTTTTCGCTTAATTCCATGGGCGCGGACCGCTTCGCCAAGATCACCACCCGCAATCGCGGCCGCAGGCTGGCCATCGTGCTGGACGACAAGGTGGTCTCGGCGCCGGTGATCCGCAGCGAGATACTGACCGGGGACGGCATCATCGACGGTAACTTTACCGACAAGACGGCAAACGTGCTGGCGATTCAACTGCGCTCCGGCGCCCTGCCCGCGCCGATCAGCATCCGGGAAGAGCGCACGGTGGGCGCTACCCTGGGAGAGGACTCGATCCGTCAGGGGCTGCTTTCCCTGGCCGTGGGCGGGCTGCTGGTGGTGCTGTTCATGCTGGTGTACTACCGTGCGCCGGGCTCCTTCGCCGGGCTGGCCCTGGCCTTCAATCTGCTGCTGATCCTGGTGGTGCTGGCCAGTTTTCAGGCCACGCTGACCCTGCCCGGCATCGCGGGAATCGTACTGACCATGGGAATGTCCGTGGACGCCAACGTGCTGATCTTCGAACGCATCAGGGAGGAACTGCGGCTCAACAAAAGTCCCCGCGCGGCGATCAACGAGGGCTTTCAAAAAGCCGTCTGGACGATTTTCGATTCCAATCTGACGACCCTGGTGGCGGCCTTTGCGCTGCTGGCCTTTGGAACGGGCCCCATCAAGGGCTTTGCCGTGACTCTCAGCGTGGGCATACTGGCCAGCATGTTTACGGCGATCGTCGTGACCCGGCTGCTGTTCGACCTGTTCTACCTCAACCGCAAGAGACTGTCGGAACTGAAGATTTAGCCCCATCCGCAAAGGAGTGCCCCCAGGCGGCGCTCAACCATGCATAAGAAGCAATATGAGAATTATTAGGGACGATCTCAACATCGACTTTCTGGGCAAGCGCAAAATCGCGTACGCGCTTTCCGCCGCGCTGTTGCTGGCGGGCGTCGCCGCTTTTTTCGTGAGGGGCGGCCTCAATTACGGCATCGACTTCAACGGCGGCACCATCGTGCAGATTCAGTTCGAGGATGCCCATGACATAGGCGAGATCAGAACGACCCTCGCCAACGGCCTCTCCGAAAGCTTTTCCCTGCAGGCCTTTGGGGACGTGGAGGAAAACGAATTTCTGATCACGGTGGGCCAGGCCGATGTGCTGGAGAGCGGCCCAGGCGAGGGCGTCGCCCAGCAAGTGCAAGACGTGCTCCGGGAGCGCTACCCTAATTTTACCGTGCGCCGGGTGGAAAGCGTGGGACCACGGGTGGGCGAGGAATTGAAGATCGCCGCCTCCCAGGCGATCCTGTTCTCGCTGGTGGCGATTCTGCTATACATCTGGCTGAGATTTCAGTGGCATTACAGCATCGGGGCCATAGTGGCGCTGCTGCATGACGTGTTGATCGTGCTGGCCGCCTTCGCCGCCACCCAGAAGGAAGTCACCCTGCCCGTGGTCGCCGCCGTGCTCACGGTGGCGGGTTACTCGATCAACGATACCATTGTGATTTTTGACCGCATTCGGGAGAACTTCCGCAGATATCAGAAGAAATCGGCGGATGACATCATCAACGAGAGCGTGAACCAGACCCTCAGCCGCACCCTGCTGACGTCGGGAACCACCCTGTTTGTGTTGTTCTCGATATTCCTGTTCGGCGGGGAGATCATCAACGACTTCGCCTTCGCCCTGTTGGTGGGGGTTGTGGCCGGCACTTACTCATCGGTGTTCGTGGCCGCGCCGGTTTTCTTCGCCCTGCGCCAGGCATACCCCCAGAAACTGAAATAGCTCCGCATGGGGTGGCAATGCCCAGATTGCCTGCTGAGTGAGTCCCGGCCGGGAAACAAGCCTACCAAGTCAGGTATACGGTTTTTTGCCGACCCTCGCTGACCGTCACTTCCGCCGCCGCGCCCCGGCCATCCTTGCCCCTGCCCACAACTCTGTAATCGCCCCCGGGAAGCTGAATAAGGAACCAGGGCCCTGGCGAATAGGCAGCGACGATTTTTTTGCCACTCTGGTCGTAAATGGCCACGTCGATCCCTCCCAGGAAAGTGCCCTGCCTGTTTGCGAACACCAGCTTGAGGGAATAATCCCTGCGGGGCACGCGACTGTCCTTTCCGGCCCCCGTGGAGAGCGTATCGTATTGCTGGGCGATCCCAATTCCGGGCAGCGCCAGCAACCCGATCAGTCCGGCCACACAGGCCAGTCTCATTGATGCGCGAAAGCCGTGGATGAAACTCATAACCGGCTCCTTCCTTCGGTCCCTTGGATGGGGTAAATCTGGTAGGAAGCCTATTGCTTCTATACTTGCCCGCAGCCAACCCGATGTTGACTTTCAAGGGCATTTTATCACAGTGTCCGGAATTCCGACATTACTCCTGCTCGCGCACTTCCTATCGCAAACCTGAAGATGGCAGATCCAGACAAGTTTCGATTTTCAATTGACCGCGGCGGCACTTTTACGGATATCTACGCCGAAATTCCCACGGCCCCAGGCTTCACGACCATGAAGCTGCTTTCCGAAGATCCGGCCAACTACGCCGATGCGCCACGGGAGGGTATCCGCCGCGTCCTGGAGCAAGTGACGGGCAAGGCGTTCCCCAAGGAGGGCTTCGACGCCTCGGCCATCGAGTGGATCCGCATGGGCACCACAGTCGCCACCAACGCCTTGCTGGAACGAAAAGGAGAGCCTACGGTACTGGTCGTTACCGAGGGCTTCAGGGACGTGCTGCGCATTGGAAACCAGAACCGGCCCCGCATCTTCGATCTCAGAATCAATCTGCCGGACCTGCTGTTCACCGAGGTGGTGGAAGCTCGGGAGCGGGTGGCGCTGATCCGAGACAACGTTGCGATTCCGGGGGCCGACGGTCCGCATTTCACCGGTACCACCGGCGAAACTCTGCAGATCATCATGCCCCTGGACGAGCAGGATGTGCGTCATGCCCTGCAAGCGTCTTACGCGCGGGGCCTGCGTTCCGTGGCCGTGGTGTTCATGCACGCCTACGCCTTTGCCGATCATGAACGGCGCGTGGGGGGGATCGCCCGGGAAATCGGATTCAGCCAGGTGTCCCTGTCCCATGCAGTCATGCCGTCCGTGAAAATCGTGGGACGGGGTGACACCACCACCGTGGATGCCTATCTCACCCCGCGCATCCGAGCCTACCTGGACAGCTTCCGCAGCGGTTTTTCCGACCAGTTGGCCCATACCAAGCTGTTGTTCATGCAAAGTCACGGGGGATTGATCGACGCGGAGCAGTTCCTGGGCAGCCGCGCCATCCTCTCCGGGCCGGCGGGAGGCGTGGTGGGTTATTCCCGCACCACCTTCGACCCCGCCCGGCCCAAGCCCGTGATCGGCTTCGACATGGGGGGCACTTCCACGGACGTGTCCCGCTTTGGCGGCGCTTTTGAGCTGACCCACGAGAACGAAATCGCCGGTGTGCGCATCCAGGCACCCCAAATGAACATTGTCACGGTCGCCGCGGGCGGGGGCTCGCGCCTTTTCTACAGCAATGGTTTGTTCCGGGTAGGCCCGGAGAGCGCCGGAGCCCATCCCGGCCCGGTGTGCTACCGCAAGTCCGGACATCTGGCCATCACGGACGCCAACCTGGTGCTGGGCCGCATTATGCCCCAGCATTTTCCGCATATCTTCGGGCCGGACGAGAGCCAGCCGCTCGACCTGGAAGCCAGCCGCAAGGCCATGGCCGCGCTCACCGCAAGCATCAACGAAGATCAGCGCAGCGCGGCCCGCCCCACCTATACCCTGGAGGAAGTGGCGCTGGGCTTCATCAAGTCGGCCAACGAATCCATGGTGCGCCCGATCCGTGAAATTTCCGTGGCCCGCGGCTACGACATCAAACAGCATACCCTGGCCTGCTTCGGTGGCGCGGGGGGCCAGCACGCCTGCGACATCGCGCGCTCCCTGGGCATTCGTGAGATATTCATTCATCGCTTCGCGGGCATCCTTTCCGCCTATGGCATGGGCATGGCCGACGTGGTGCGCGAACTGCAGGCGCCCTCCGCCGGGCTGCCCGTGAACGCGGAGGCCGTTGCGGAACTGGAAGGACGATTCAGGGATTTGGAGGCCCAGGGCCGAGCCGAACTGGAAGGCGAAGGACTTGCACCTCAACAAATAGAGTCCACACGCTACCTGAATCTACGCACCGCGGGCACAATCACGGCAATGATGATTTCCCGGCCCGAAGACGGTGATTACGAGCGGGCCTTCCGCGAAATCCACCGCAGGGAATACGGATTCGACCCGGAAGCCGAGTTGCTGATTGACGACCTGCGGGTGCGGCTGGTGGGCAAATCGGAGACCCTGCAAAAGCAGAAGGTCGCACAGGCGGAGGGTCCCGCCAAATCGGAGGAGACTGCCTCCCTTTATTTCGAGGGCGGGTGGCAGGATACGGCAGTGTACCTGTGGCAGCACCTGCTGGCGGGTCATGAACTGGAAGGCCCCGCGCTGATCATCCAGGACGGGGGTACTATCCTGATCGAGCCAGGCAGCCGGGCCAACGTCACGGAGTACGGAGATATTGCCATCGACCTGGACCCGCCCCAGTCCGGCCAGCTCGATACGGAAGTGGACCTGATTCAACTTGGCATTTTCAACAATCTGTTCATGTCCATTGCCGAACAAATGGGCCGCACCCTGCAGCGCACGGCGGTTTCCACCAACATCAAGGAGCGGCTGGATTTCTCCTGCGCCATCTTCGATCCGGAAGGGGGGCTGGTGGCCAACGCCCCTCATATTCCCGTGCACCTGGGCGCCATGAGCGAAACCGTGCGCCAGCAGCGGCGCATGCAGGGCGAGAATCTGGTGGAAGGCGATGTGCTGGTCACCAACGATCCTAATCACGGCGGCTCCCATCTGCCAGATATTACCGTGATAACTCCGGTCATCGAAAAAGGTGAGTTACTGTTTTTCCTTGCCAATCGGGGCCATCACGCGGAAATCGGAGGCCTTACTCCTGGCAGTTGCCCGCCATTTTCCCGCACCCTGGAGGAAGAGGGAGCCTGCATCACCAGCTTCAAGCTGGTGGAAGCCGGCCGCTTCCAGGAAGAAGGCATCTCCAAGATTCTGATGCAGCCGGGCACCATCCCCCGCAGCCCCGGTCAACCCCTCATTTCCGGGACGCGCCGCCTGGAGGACAATATTTACGACCTGAAGGCCCAGGTCGCCGCGAATCAGAAAGGCGCCGAACTGCTGCGGGAAATGATTTCCACCTACGGCCTGGACGTGGTGCAGGCTTACATGACGCATATCCAGCACAACGCGGAAGAAGCCGTGCGCAATATGGTGGTCAAATGGTCCCTGGAGCATGGCATGAAGGAAGAGGACTCCTTCGGCGCGGTGGATTACCTGGACGACGGTTCGCCCATCCAGGTCACCATCACCATCGACCGCCCGCGGCGGGCCATCACCATCGATTTTGCAGGCACCGGTCATGAAATTTGGGGCAATCTGAACACGCCCCGAGCGGTGGTTTCATCGGCGATCATCTATGTGCTGCGCACGCTGATCGACCAGGATATTCCCATTAACGGCGGCTTTCTGGTGCCCGTCACCATCAAGATTCCCCACCCCAGCCTGCTTTCTCCATCCCCGCTGGCGGCGGTGGTGGGCGGAAACGTTGAAACCTCCTCCCGCCTCACCGATGTGCTGCTGAAGGCTTTCGGCGCGGTGGCGGGGCACCAGGGCACCATGAACAACTTCACCTTCGGCACGGATAGTTTCGGCTATTATGAAACCATAGGTGGTGGGACAGGGGCGGGAAAAGACTGGGAGGGCAAGTCCGGCTTGCACGCCCACATGAGCAACACCCGCATTACGGATGCGGAAATTCTGGAAAGGCGCTTTCCGCTGCTGCTTCGCGAATTTTCCATCCGGCCGGAAAGCGGTGGCCGGGGCCGCCACAACGGCGGAAATGGGCTCGTGCGCGAAAT
>JAPUIH010000002.1 GCA_027297205.1 SAR324 cluster bacterium
GTGCTGGAAAACGAGGGCACGGCCATAGGCGCGGTGACGGGCATTCAAGGCAAAAAGACGATGCGTGTGCGCGTGACGGGCATGAACGCCCACGCGGGCACGACGCCCATGGAAGTGCGCCGGGACCCCTTGGTTGGAACGGCGCGCATGGTGCTCGAAATCGACCGGCTGACCCGCGCCTCCCGGCCTGACGCGGTCGCGACGGTGGGCAGCCTGCTGGTGGAGCCCGGCTCCATCAACGTCATCAACCGCGAGGTGCGCTTTACAATAGACTTGCGCTGCCCTGACGACGCCACCCTGACGAGCCTCGACCGGGCGTTTCGCGCAGCCGTGATTGAAGCTTCCGAAGCGATGGGGCTGGAGGCCGTGTACGAGGAGATTTCCTCATCCGCGACGACGCCGTTCGATGAGCAGATGGTGGCCGCCGTCGAGCAGGCGGCAGGGGCACTCGGCCTTTCCAGCCGGCGCATGATGAGTGGCGCCGGCCACGACGCCCGCTACCTGAGCCACGTCTGCCCGGCGGGGATGGTATTTGTGCCATGCGAAGACGGCCTGAGCCACAACGAGGCGGAGAGCATCACACCCGCCCAGGCGGCGGACGGCGCGCGGGTGTTGCTGCACGCCGTGTGCAGCTTGGCAAAATAATAATAGTTCCCACTCAGGGCTGGGGAAACTCGGCCCAATGCGAGGAAGCGAACCGAGCGGTCTGAAAACGGGACCAAAAGGCAGCGGCCATTAAATGGAAATTCGGAATGCACTCAGCATAATTATCTCCTGCCTATTTCCAACATTCAAAACTTCGATGTCTGCGCTGTGACGGCAACGAGGAATCTCCTCGGGCCTGATGCGCCGGAGCTGCTGGGGGAGGCAGCGGCGGGGTAGGGTATCTCGCGGTCCGGTTAATTTAGACCGTTGGTCTGAAGTAGAATATACAATGCCTGAGACTGGCAGAGCCGCCACGGGCTCCATCATTGCTACGAGCGGCGAGGCGCGTAACCGCCGGTACCTACTTTCAAAAGTTTTTCAAGTGCTGTTGCCCGCGTATGGGCCGGCAACAATTTGAAATCCATGGTGCGCTCGATCACTCGACCAGCACCGCAATCCCGCGGTTCGCTTTTTCTGCGGGCCATTTCCCGATGCGGGCGCCCGCGAGATTACTTCAATCGCGCTGCTCGGGATTTTGCCGACTTCACCGGTGGCCGGCGTGATCGGTATCAAAGCAATTCAATTATCCTTGCTTGCAACCCTGGCCAAGAGCCTCGGGAAATTCAGAGTTCGTCAATAATTTAGGTGAAGACGGCTGTTGGCCAAAGGCAGCTACCCCAACGTAATGGTCATGTTTTTCCCCCCGGGCAGGTCTCCTTCATGCCAGCGCGTGGTGATGATTTTGGACTCCGTGTAGAAATTCACGCCGTCGCGGCCGTGCACGTGGAGATCGCCAAAGAAAGAGCTCTTCCGGCCGGAAAATGGGAAAAATGCCAACGGCACCGGCACGGGAACGTTGATGCCCACCATGCCGACAGTGACCTCGTTCTGGAATTTTCTGGCCGCCGCTCCACTGTTGGTGAATATTGCCGTGCCGTTTCCGTAAGGATTGCTATTGATCACACCGATGGCCTCGTCCAGATTTTTCGCCCGGACGATGCCGAGCACCGGGCCGAAGATTTCCTCGCGGTAGATGCTCATCTCCGGCGCCACCCGGTCGAAAAGGGAGGCCCCCAGGTAATTACCGGGCGCGGCGGCCATGGGGTGCTTGCGCCCGTCCAGCGCCAGTTCCGCCTCTTCCTCCACCCCTTGCCCGATCAGCCTTAACACCCGTTCCTTGTGGGCTTTGCTGATGAGTGGTCCCATCTCGCTGGCCGGATCGCTCCCGCTGCCGAGGGTGAGTGCACCGGCGGCCTGCACTAGATTTTCCACCAGCGCGTCCCCCGCTTCCCCCACGGCCACCACCACGCTGACCGCCATGCAGCGCTCACCCGCGGAGCCGTAAGCCCCGCCCATGATGCCTTCCACCGTTTTTTCCATGTTACAGTCCGGCATGACGACCAGGTGGTTCTTCGCCCCGGAGAGCGCCTGCACCCTTTTGCCGAATTCGCCGGCCTTGCGATAAATTTCGCGGGCCACCGGTTCCGAACCCACGAAGGATACCGCCCGCACCTCCGGATGCGAGATCAGGGCGTCCACGGCCTCGCGCCCTCCGTGGACGACATTGAATACGCCGTTGGGCAATCCCGCCTCCTTGAACAGCTCCGCCAGACGCACGGCCGCGCGGGGCACGCGCTCGGAGGGCTTGAGAATGAATGTGTTTCCAGCGGCTATGGCAACCGGAAACATCCACATGGGCACCATCACCGGGAAATTAAACGGCGTGATGCCCACGCAAACTCCGAGGGGCTGGCGAATGGACCGGCAATCGATGCCTCGCGCCACATCCGGCAGCGCCGCGCCCTGCATCAGCGTGGGCATGCCACACGCGAATTCCACAACCTCGATACCCCGCTGCACCTCGCCGCGGGCATCTGCCTGAGTCTTGCCATGGTCGTGGGAGACCATTTCCATCAAGGCGTCCGTCTCCGCCTCCAGGATTTGCCTGTATCGGAATAGAATGCGCGCCCGCTCCACCACCGGGGTGTCGCACCAGGCGGGGAATGCTTCCCGGGCCACGCTCACTGCCGCGTTAATCTCATCCTTCCCTGCAAAGGGAACCGTCAGGTATTGCTCGCCGGTCGCGGGTTCTTCGAGAATAAGTTTTTCCGCGTCCGCGGGTGCAATTTCGGACCGTCCGTTCACGAAATGTGGCAATAGCTCGGCCATGGGTCACTCCAAGAATGATAGAGGTCTCTCGCGCGCATTGTAATACGAGGGAATTTCCGCTGTTTTCTCCATATTACCACATCCACGCCCTGCGCGCCGCTGGTGGGGCAGACCGCCATAAAGTGACCGTGGAGGCCGGTAGAATCATTGCCGGTATTTGGCCGCCGCGATGCTTGGGGTGCGGTGGAGGATATACAGCGAAGCCCTTCCTCAATGCTCGGTTGGACGATCATCCTTAACTTGGCCGAAAATACATTGTTGCGGACCTAAAGAAATCGTACGCCCCTGTGCGGGAAGGGAGCAGCTGCAAGACACTTCAACAGCGAAGCGAAAGCATGTACAAGTACCGGGAGCAGGGAAGGGTGACGCAAGTACCGCCGCATAAACTGCGTGCATTATCCAAACAAGCCCAAAAAGAGCGATTAAAGGACGAAAGCGCCCACCGAGCCGAATTATGCACAAGCCCCCTTACCGGATTATTTGCGTCGCCGCAGCCATGGCTTTGGTGCTGCCCGGGGACTCGATTCTCTACGCCGTTCTTCCCTCCTACTATCCGCGGCTCGGCCTCAGTCCCATCGAAGTGGGGATTCTTCTCTCCGCCAACCGATGGGTGAGGTTGGTTTCCAATCTGGTCGCGGAGCGCTGTTTCCGCCAACCGGGAGCGGAATATTGGCTGGTTGTGGCCCTGCTGATTGGGTCGCTGGTAATGGTGATCTACGGTACTTTTACAGCATTTTGGGTGCTCCTGGCCGCGCGGATCGTTTGGGGAATCAGTTTTTCCTTCATACGCCAAGCCGGCATCATGACGGTAGTGGGGGCCTCCAGGCGAGGATACTTGGCCACAAACATGGGCTATTTTAACAGCCTGACCGCCGTCGGGGGTATCGCCGGCGTGCTTCTGGGAGGGCTGGGCCACGACACGATCGGCTTAACCTGGACCTTGCTGGCCTTTTTTGCCGTCTCTCTGGCGGCCATTCCGTTGGGCTACATTTCTCAGCGGGGTTTCACTCTGCCCCGGCCCGCCGCAACCGGGCCGGCGACGGGGGAGGCGAACTGGCGGTTCATGTGCTACGGCTTCGCGGTTGGAATGGTTGGGCCCGGGCTGGTTTATTCTACTCTTGGACTGGTTCTCAAGGAGCGGTTGGGTGACCAAGTGAAGCTGTTCGGCTTGGTGCTGGGGATAGCTACTCTTTCCGGGATTGTCCTGTCGTTTCAACGGATTCTCGACGGATTTTGCTCGCCTGTGCTGGGCGCAATCGGGGATCGCTTCGGCCAGAAGCGGCTTGTGCCCGTCGCCTTTCTAATCGGCGCAATGGGGCTGGGGCTGGCCGGCTATTCCAGCGGAGCGGTGGGCATCCTGGTGGGCGTGTTGGTGCTATTTGTTTCCAGCACACTGCTGATCATTTTGCTCAATGCCTGGGCCGGGCAAAAGGGCGCTCGAACAGCATCGGTGTTTTTTACAGCCAGCGATTTCGGCTCCGGAATTGGGCCGCTGATCGGGTGGGGCATTACCCAGCTTACCTTGGCGCCGGTCTGGATTCTCCTTTCCGGAACAATCGTCTACGGAATGGGATTCCTGCTCTCCAGAAAGCAGGACTAAGCGCCTCCACCTCCTGCAGCGGCGGCGCTGTTGAACCGCCCCATCGAGCGCTATCCATTGCCGGCGGTAATCGTAAACTATCTTCAGCGGATTCAGTGGCCTCCGATGAATACATCGACTCACCACCCCAGGTGGACAGAGTATGCCGACGGCGATGAATGCGTGGATTCGCGGCAATTTCCTGTGATATACATAGCCTGCGGAAAACGCGGGCGCCGCAAATAAACGTTCCACATTGCCGTGGCCGTGTCTGAGATCTCTCGGTCTCCCCTCATTGCTGCGAACCCAGGGTAAGCAGATGGCAAAGAGCCTCCCCAGCCATGCGCAAGTCGTGATCATCGGCGGCGGTATCGTCGGTTGCAGCGTAGCTTACCACCTGACCAAACTGGGCTGGCGGGACGTCGTGTTATTGGAGCGCCGTCAACTGACCTGCGGGACGACGTGGCATGCCGCCGGGCTGGTGGGCCAGTTGCGGGCGACCCACAACATGACCCGGCTGGCCCAATACACCACCGATCTCTTTGCCGGATTGGAACAGGAAACCGGTCAAAGTACCGGCTTCAAGCAGAACGGCAGTATCAGCATTGCCACGACAGTTGAACGGCTAGAGGAGCTGAAGCGCGGAGCCTCCATGGCCAAGACGTTTGGGCTCGAAGTGGAAGTGACGGATCGTGCCGAGGTGGAGCGCATGTGGCCCCTGATAAACGCCAAAGACGTCAAGGGAGCGGTTTTCCTGCCCAAGGACGGTCAAACCAATCCGGTGGATACAACCATGGCTCTGGCCAAGGGGGCACGGATGGGCGGCGCCACTCTGCTGGAGAACGTCACCGTGGTGGGAATTCTCACCGGCAA
>JAPUIH010000020.1 GCA_027297205.1 SAR324 cluster bacterium
GTTGGGCGCCTCGCTGGCATTGGGGCGCTCTTCCCGGCTCCATGCCTGCCAACCCCCGTCCAGCAGCGCCACGCTGTCGAACCCGAACACCCGGAACATCCACCAGACCCGGGCGGGATACTGAAACTCGCGGGTGCCATACAGCACGACCTGCGAACTGTCCGACACACCTTGCCGGGAGACGGCATCGGCGAAGCGCTCCGCCGTGGGCAGGGTGAATCGCCATTCACTCTCCGGATCAGACAGGTCGTGAACCAGGTCCAGATGCCCGGCGCCGGGAATATGCCCTTGCTTGTATTCCACATCGCCGCGCTCGATATGAAACGAACCCTCCGGGTCGATCCAGCGGTGCACCGTGCAGTCAAAAATACGCAGACCATCGTCGTCCAGATGCGCTTCCAGCCACTGGGCGTCCACCAGGTATTTTTCTCTCATATGGCTTCTCCTATTTTGCTGGCGCACGGTATACAGCGCGCAAAAGGCCGGGCGGCCTAGCCGGCCAGGGCCGAGCGCAGATCGAAGCGCGGGCCCCGGAACACCCCCAGTTCCGTGACGATAGCGTCAATCAGATCCGCCGGCGTGACGTCGAAGGCCGGATTCCAGACTACCGTGCCTTGCGGCGCCAGGGCCAGGCCGCGCGGCGCGGCGACCTCTTCAGCGTCACGCTCCTCGATGGGAATGCCCGCGCCGTCATCCAGCTCGAGATCGACGGTGGATGTGGGGGCCACCACGTGGAAGGGCACCCCATGATGCCGCGCCGCCAGGGCCAGGGCGTAGGTGCCGATCTTGTTGGCCGTGTCGCCGTTGGCCGCGATGCGGTCCGCCCCCACCCATACGCTATGAATGTTGCCTTGGCGCATCAGGGTGGCGGCCGCCGCATCCACCATCAGCGTGTGAGGCACCTGATGATTGGCCAGCTCCCAGGTGGTCAGCTGTGCGCCCTGCCAGCGAGGCCGGGTCTCGTCCACGTATACGTGCAGGCCGCCCAGGGTGCGGTTGGCCTCGATCAGCACACCCAGCGCCGTGCCCTGCCCGCCGGTGGCCAGGGGACCCGTGTTGCAGTGGGTTATCACCCGGGCGCCCTGCGTAAGCAATTCCATGCCGTGCGCAGCCAGGGCTGCGTCCTGGGCCTTGGTCTCGCGATGGATGGCCACCGCCTCTTCTTCCAGCGCTTCCCGCCAGCCCCGCTCCGGAAGGGAGGCCACAACCCGCTCCATGCGCTCAAGCGCCCAGAACAGATTCACGGCGGTGGGGCGGGAGGCGCCAAGCCGGGCCAGCACCCGCGGCGCCCGCTCGCGGGCCTGGGCGCTTTCCGTCAGGGGCAACAGGGCCACGCACACCCCATAAGCCGCGGTGACCCCGATCAGCGGGGCGCCCCGCACCATCAGGGTCTTGATGGCGTGCACGACGCTGTCCAGATCGCCCAATTCCACCATTTCAGCGGTTCCGGGAAGGCGGGTCTGGTCCAGCACCTTGAGGCGCCCGGCCGTGTAGGTAATTACCGGAAGCGCCATCATAATTCCATCAAGAAGGACCGCGAAGGGCGGGTCATGTCGTAGCGGTCCCGCCATTCTTGGGGGAGCTTGCTGCGCTCCACCTCCGTAAAGCCCAGGGATTGGAAAAACCGCCACATGCGTTTGTCTGTGCTGAGAGCAAAGAGGCTCTTGATTTTCCGCTCCGCGGCTTCCTCCAGCAGCCGTTGGGCCAGTTCACGGGCCCGCCCCTTGCCCCTGTACCGCGGCAGGGTGGCGAACTGCGCCAGCTCGGCGAATTTTCCATAGTCTTTCAGCCGGGCGGTTCCCACCAGCAGGCCATCAATTTCATAGACCCAGTAGGCGGCCACTTCCGATTCGATTTCGTTTTCATCAACGGGAAGAAGCCGTCCCTCCTCTATCTCTCCCTTTAGCAACAAGCCAATATCCGTCACGTCGCGGGTTTGGGCCTGACGCACCCGGGATCGTTCGACCTGATTAAACAGAATGCCCGCACCGTCATGGGTAAATACCTCCCGAAACAGATGGCTGGATTTGTCCTCGATCAATACAATGTCCGGAATACCCCGCGCCAGTTGTTCCTGAATAAATCCAAACAAGGCTGCGTAGGCCCGGGCATCCCCCGCGGGCAGCCGCTGCTGAAGTTCGTCCATTTCGCTGGCGAGCACATGAGAGCCGGCATAGGGCCCTATCAGCGGTTCCAGCCCCGCACCGGCCAGGAAAAGCTTGTCCGCCTTCAGGCGTAGCGCCACCTCCCCGGCCAGCAGAAAAGTGTGGCTCAACTCTCCCGTATCGGGAAGGTCCGTATGAAAGGCAATCACCGGGGTCTTTCCCTTGCCCAGCACGGCCTGAATCCGTCCGAAATCCAGGTTGAGAGGTTGGCCGGTGGACTGAAACAGCACATCGGTAAGCATGGAAAGGTGAAACCGCGTGCCGCGCTTGTTGGATTGGACAATCAGGGATTCCATTTGAATCGCCGGGTCCGGCAGCACCAACGCCACCTGTATGCCATAGCCGGCAAGAACCTTGAGGTCCAGCAGCAGATTCTGGAAAGGAGTTTCCGCGGCGATGCCGATCACAAAAATCTTGTCCCTGAAGCGCTCCGCGTAATGGGCAAATTCCAGCGCCCGGAACATATCCGCCGCGCTTGTGGTTTCGGGATCGTTATTTGGCGGTTTGCGGGAGTTTTTCATGGATGCTTTTCATCAGGAAATCGATTTCCAGGGCCTCCGGCTCCGTCTTGGCTTCCTCGGGGCTCAACATGCGGAACACGAACACCCCCAGCCGGTATTGCACGGTCACACCGTCGTATCCCGAGTGTAGCGGCAGGAGAGCCCCCGCGCCAAAATGCCCGCCGCGAATGCCCCGTCCAAAGCCAAGGCCAAGGGAAAAGCGGGTACCCGTCCTTGGGCGCGCCTGGGTTTTCCCAACATCCTGCACTATTAGAAAATGGGAGAATCCTGCCTGCCGCGTCAACTCGGCACTGCGCAGGTACAGGTAATCCAGCACGTCCGTTTCGGAAGTATAGGGATTCGCCTTGAAGCTGACCCGGTACACGTTTTTCTGCAGGCGGGTCTCCTCGTAGCCGCCCTGCTCCCCCAGTGGCTGGTAGGGGGTCGGCTCGGGCGTGCAGGCGGAAAGCAGGGCAATCGCCAGCAGCAGCAATCCCAAGATCTTGCAGTGAACGAAACTTGATTCCATGACAACCGGTAAAGCGGAATTCAGCCTGACGCAGCGTGGTGCTTGCTACCGGGGCGGTGTCCCAAGGGCAAGTGCAGGCAGTTTACGTCGATGCGGTTCGCCGCATTAAGATAAAATTTCGCCAGTTCGTAGTCGTGATTTACCATTGCGGTCAGGCCCACGATGGTCAAATAGAGGATGTTGACCTGTTCTACGTGGTTCCCGAACTCGCACAGTTTTTTCTGCACCAGCGCCTTGAGGGGCACCCGGGCAGGATTGGGCAGAGTCAGTTCCAGAGTCTGGGACTTGCGTTGCTCCCAGAGCACAATGAGTGCGCCACAACGCTCGCCCTCCTGCACCGCCTGCTCGGCGGACTCGATGGAACTGCTGGACAGTTGCAGATCCAGGGCTTCCCGGCCCTCGGGGCTTTCGGCCAGCGCCTCCCGCAGGGCGACGATCATCAAAGAAGCATTCTCGGTGAAATATTCCGGCCGCGACACCAGCACGCGGTCGACCTGGCCCGCGAGGCGCGCTCCGCCGGAGCAGGTGCGCAAGGCGCCCAAGGGATTCAGTCCCGCGGGCCTGGCCACCGGCTCGCGGCGGCCTTCGGCCATGCCCATGAAAGTGCGCTTGCGCGGCGGGGCCGAGGCGCA
>JAPUIH010000200.1 GCA_027297205.1 SAR324 cluster bacterium
CCGCACGGCGGGGAAGAGCCGCTGCTCGCCCACGGTCATGGAAATGTCATAGTGCTCTTTTTCATAGCCGAAGGACCCCGCCATGCCGCAGCAGCCCGAATCGATCTCGCGCACGCTGGCGCCGGGCAGGCTGCGCAGCACCTCCAGGGTGGGGCCGGTGCCCACCAGCGCCTTCTGGTGACAGTGGCCGTGCAGCAGGATTTCGCGCGCGGCGGCGTCCTCCCTTAAGGGCAGCTTGCCCTCCTTGACCAGGCCGGCCAGGAACTCATCGATGGTGATGCAGTGTCCGGCCACCAGCTCCGCATCCTCTCCGGGGAGCAACTGCAGGTAATCCTCTTTCAAGGTGAGCAGGCAGGAGGGTTCCACTCCAATGATGGGAATGCCCTGGGCCGCGTAGGGCTTTAAGGCGTCGATGTTGGCGCGCGCATACTGCCTGCCCTGATCCAGCAGGCCCTTGGAAATAATGGGGCGGCCGCAACAGCGGCGCTTGCCCAGCAGCACCTCATAGCCCGCCGCTTCCAGGATGCGCACCGTGTCCCGGCCCAGTTCCGGCTGGTTGTATTCCATGAAAGTATCGTGAAAGAGCACCACCCGGGGCCGCTCCCCGGCGCCGTTGGCCGCGGGCGCGTGGCCTTTGAACCATGTGCTGAAGCGCTGGCGGGCAAAAGGGGGCAGGCGGCGCTTGGGGGCGATGCCCAACAGGGAATTCATGATGCGGCTGAAGGGAAAGCGCAGACCCCAGTTGGAAAAGGGCGTGGTGGCGCTGCCGATGCGGTTGAGCAGCGCGGCGTTGGCGAAGACTCTTGTGCGCAACGGCACCCCGTGGGCTTTGTTGTAGTGGTACAGGAACTCGTACTTCATCGCGGCCATGTCCACATTGGAGGGGCACTCCGTCTTGCAGGCCTTGCACTCCAGGCACAAATCCATCACCTCGTACATTTCCGGGCTGGTAAACTCGCTCATGGGCAGGGTGCCGGAGATGAATCCGCGCAGGGCATTGGCGCGGCCGCGGGTGGAATGGCGGTCGTTGCGGGTGGCCTGATAGGAAGGGCACATGGTGCCCACGTCCAGCTTGCGGCATTGGCCATTGCCGTTGCACATCTCCACGGCGAAGTTGAATCCGCCGTCCTTGCTGAAATCCAGCTCGATGGGCAACTGGTTGTTCTGGTAGAAATCTCCCAGGCGCAGGTTTTCCAAGGGCTGCTGGGCCTCCACGATCTTGCCCGGATTCATCAGCCCCGTCGGATCGAAGGCCGCCTTCACATCCTGGAAGGCCGCGTAGAGTTGTTCCCCGAACATTTCCTTGATCAGCCAAGAGCGGGCCAGGCCGTCTCCATGCTCCGCGCTCATCGCGCCCCCGTGCTCCTTCACCAGGCCCGCCACCTCCCGGAAGATGGACATCATCTTTTCCCGCTCTTCCGGGAGTTTCATGTCGATGAAAGGGCGGATGTGCAGGCAGCCCACCGAGCAGTGGCCGTAATACCCGGCGCTGGTGCCGTGGCGGTTCACCACTTCCTCGAACGCCTTCAGGAATGCCGGCAGCTTGATGGGGTCCACCGCCGTGTCTTCCACGAAGGCCACCGGCTTGGCTTCGCTGCGCGTGCCCATCAGCAATCCCAGCCCGGCTTTGCGCAATTCCCACACCTGCTGCTGCTGCCCGGGCTCCATGGCGCGCACGTGGGCATAGCCCATTTTATTGCGCTTCAGGTGCTGCTCCAGCTTGTCGAGCTTATCGTCCACTTCCTGACGGCTCTCCCCGTAGAACTCCACGATCACGATGGCGCCCGGATCGCCCTGCAGAAATCCGGTGCGGCCCTGGAATACCGGGGAGGCCGTGGCTTGCCGGATGATGCGCCGGTCCATCAACTCCGCGGCGGAGGGGCCATGAGAGAGCACCGTCTCGTCGGTCTCCACGGCGCGGATCATGTCTTCGAAATGCGCCACCAAGAGCCCCTTCACCTTGGGCAGCGGGCTAATCTTGCACTTGATGGCGCGGGAGAGAGCCAGGGTGCCCTCCGAACCCACCAGCAGACTGGCCAGATTGGGCGTGGCGGACTTGACCATTTCATCCAGATTGTAGCCGGACACGCGGCGCATGATTTTCGGGTAACGCTTTTCCACTTCCTCGCGGTTCGCTTCCGCGATGCGCAGCACCTCCCGGTATATATGCCCTTCCAGCCCTTCGCCCTTCATTTTGGTTTCCAGCCCTTCGGCGGTGAGGGGCGCGAAAGTGGTCCAACTGCCGTCGGAGAGGATCGTGTCCACCTCGATCACGTGATCCACCGTCTTGCCGTAAATGATCGAGTGTGAGCCGGAGGAATTGTTGCCCGTCATGCCGCCGATGGTGGCGCGGTTGCTGGTGGAAGTATCCGGACCGAACAGGTAGCCGTGGGGCGCCAGGTAGGCATTGAGCTGATCCTGCACCAGGCCCGGCTGCACCTTTACCCAGCCTTCCTCCACGTTCAGTTCGAGCACCTTGTTCATGTGGGTGCTCAAATCCATCATCAGGGCGTGTCCCACGCATTGGCCGGCCAACGAGGTGCCGCCCCCGCGAGGCAGCACGGGCACCAGATGCTTGCGGGCCAACTCCACCGCCGTGCCCAGGTCCTCCTCGTCCCGTGGCACGATCACCCCCACCGGCTCCATCTGGTACATGCTGGCGTCGGTGCTGTAGAGCTGCCGGGTCACTTTGTCAAAGCGCACCTCGCCCTTCAGATGGCGGCTCAGTTCCGCATGCAGATCGTTCATTGTTGCCGTGTGCTCTGGTTTGCAACTCGTGCCCTGACGCGGGCGGGACCGGCGCAGCCCTGTCCCCTATTATCGCGATACCGAACGCGATGCCGAACGCGATGCCGCTTTGTCCGGCGAGCAAGCCTATGTGGATGGACGCGGCCTGTCAATTACCCCGCTGAGTCCGTTTCACGATGCGCGGGGAGGACAGCGCGCCCCGGCGGGGCCAGAGCTGCGTTGCGGGTGCCGGGGATGGGCCGGTGCGGGGGCGATGCTTGCGCGCCGGGTTGGGTTCCAGCAGGCCGGAACTCAATCCGTCTGGCCGGAAATATATCCGGCCGCCCGCACAAAGCATTGATAGCCCTGCTGTTTATCCAGAAATTGTGCGCCGACCCTGATATAACCCTCCGCTGCCTGTTCCCGGCAATTGGTGATGCGCACCCGCGCGATAATCGACCCCTCGATTTCCAGCAACGTGTCCTGGCCCTCAGAAATGGGCGCGGCACTGGAAAATGCCAGCCCACCCACGGAAATGTTGAGCAGTTCCCCGGCCTGATCCCCCGTATGCACTGATAATGCGCCGCTGGCTTTCCTGGGCTTGAAGCGTTCATGCTTGCGTTTTCCTGTGCCCCGCAATTTCTCCGGGCCCAGTCCCATCTTTTGCATCAGGTCATAATAAACGGCTTCCCAGTCTTTGGCCTGGGTGGAGCCGCGGGTCCGCGACGAGGTTTCCGCCTCGCGCGGTATCGCGGGCGGAATCTCCGGCGGGGCCTTTGCACGGTGCAAATTGAGGATGATATTTTCCATCTCCTCGGCCAGTTGTTGCTCTTTGCGCACGAACTGGTTTGGGCCGTGGCTGGTCTTCAGACTATTGGGGTTGACCCAGGCCGCCAGCCGCACCTGGTGCAGCCGCACCTGCTGCTCCTGGAAGAAGTTGTTGAGGGAGCGATGGATGGACGGGGCCGTCATCATTGCCGAAGGCGAGGCCGAGAGCTGCTT
>JAPUIH010000201.1 GCA_027297205.1 SAR324 cluster bacterium
CGGCAAGCCCTGCGCGAAGTGCCCGGGCTGAAGATGTTCCTGCTGAAGGGCTTCGTGCTCAACTACACCATATTCGTGGCCGTGGCGGCCCTGGTCTACTACGGCATTTTCTTTTTGCTCCTGCAACCCTACCTGGTGCAATTGGACGAGTGGGCCACTGGCGAGGGCTTCCTGTGGGACGTGCTGGCGCTGCTGCTGGGGCTGGTGGCCTGGCTGACCCAACTCATGCTGTTGGCCGCCACCCTCATGTTCTCCCTGCTGATTTCCCTGGCCCTGATGAGCATGTGGTTTGAGGCCCTGGCCGCCCGCGTTGTCGCCCATTGCCGCGGTGGCGTGGCCGAAGGGCGGGGCAGGTTCACCCTGCTCGCCTGGCTGGCCGGAATTGGCGCCGCCCTGCGTGAAAGCCTGCGGCTGATGGTGCTGGCCTTCGCCGCCATGCTGCTGGGGCTGGTGCCTGTGGTGGGGCCGCTGCTGGTGATTGTGATCGACGGTTATCTGCTGGGCTGGGAAGTGCGCGACCCTTACCTGGTGGTGCGGGAGGTGCTGGGCGAGGAGCGCAAGCAGTTGCGCAAGGGGCTGATGCTGTGGACGGTGCAGGCGGGACTGCTGCCCGTGTTCCTGGCCATGATCCCCATTTTGGGTTGGGCGCTCCTGCCGGGGGTTATGATCTACCTGGTGGCCGGCTTCGCCTGGCGCGGCGAGCAGGCGTTGCGGGAGGCACAGGCCTAGGCCGTTTCCAGGGCACAGCTCACATCCCTATTTTCCCCGGCTATTGATATTCGCCGCGCTCCGGTTTAGCCTGTGCGCTGATTCAATATCAAGCCGCGCACGCGATCCTAGAAAAATCCGTACCAATTCGCCAATTATCAAGCATCAGAGGCTCATTGAAACCATTGGAATTTAGTGCACCCGCCACCCTGGACGAAGCCCTGGGCCTGCTGGCAGGCACGGGGGATCAGACCGGGGTGCTCGCCGGCGGGACCGACCTTATCATTCAACACCGCTCTGGCCACCGGGACATCGGCCACATGATCGACATCAAAAAAATTCCCGAGCTGAACGTGCTCGACTTCGATACCAAGACGGGCCTGCGTCTTGGCGCGGCTGTGGCCTGTGACGACCTGGGCGCATTCGCCCCGGCGCAAAAGCACTATCCGGGCCTGGTGGAAGGGGCGGAGTTGATTGGCTCCACCCAGATTCAGAGCCGGGCCAGCGTGGGGGGCAACGTGTGCAACGGCTCCCCGGCGGCGGATACGATCTGCCCCCTGATCGTGCTTGAGGCCGTGTGCGTGGTGCGGGGCAAGGACGGAGAACGGGAAGTGGCGGCCATTGACTTCATGACGGGGCCCGGACAGACCGCGCTTCAGCAAGGGGAACTGCTGGTGGAATTCCGTATCCCGCCCCCGCCCCCGCGCAGCAGCGACGCCTACCTGCGCTTCATTCCGCGCAACGAGATGGACATTGCCGTCGCCTCGGCCGCCGTGGCCATTACCCTGGCCGATGATGGCAAGACCTGCGTCTCCGCGAAGATTGCCATCGGGGCGGTGGGGCCCACGCCGATCCTGGTGGAGGAGGCCGCCGCGGCTCTGGAAGGCAGGGAACTGGTCAACGCGGCCTTGGAAGCGGCGGGCAAGGCCTCTTCCGCCGCGGCCAAGCCGATCACGGATATGCGGGGCACGGTTGAATACCGCGTGCACATGGCCGGGGTGCTTACCCGGCGAGCGGCCTCCATGGCCCTGGAACGAATACAGGAGAGTGACTGAGATGAGCAAAAAACGAATGGTGAACGCCACCATCAACGGCAGGGAGCAGACCTTGCTCTGCGACAACCGGATGAGCCTGCTGGATGCCCTGCGGGATGCGGCGGGACTGACCGGAACCAAGGAAGGCTGTCTCACCGGGGATTGTGGGGCATGCAGTGTGGTCATGAATGGCAAGCTGGTCGATTCCTGCCTGGTGATGGCCGCGGAGGCCGAAGGCGCTGCGATCACCACCGTGGAGGGGTTGGCCATAGGCAGCGATCTGCATGCCCTCCAACAGGCGTTCCTTGCAGAGGCGGCCCTGCAATGCGGTGTCTGTACGCCAGGATTCCTGGTGGCGTCCAAAGCCTTGCTGGACCGCAACCCCGACCCCACGGAACATGAAATCCGGTACTGGCTGGCGGGCAACCTTTGCCGTTGCACAGGCTATCAGAAAATCCTCGAAGCGGTGCAGTCCGCCGCGGCGCAACTGCGGGACAATCCCAGATAGGAGACGGCAATGGAACAACAAGGCAGCAGCGGGAAGGGCAAGTACAAAGTAATCGGCACCCGGCCCATCCGCCATGACGGCGAAGACAAGGTGACCGGCCGTGCCCAGTACGGCGCGGATATTATGTTACAGGACCAGCTTTATGGGCATCTGCTGCGCAGCCCCCACTCCAACGCGAAAATCCTCAAGATTGATACCTCCAAGGCCGAGGCCATGCCCGGCGTACGGGCGGTGGTGACCTCCCAGGATTTCCCGCAGGGCGAAATTTCCGCCGGTAAAAAATACGCTCGGGACCGCATTCTGGCCAGCGACAAGGCGCTGTTCAAGGGCCATCCCATCGCCGCGGTGGCGGCGGAGGACCGCTGGACGGCGGAGGAAGCGGCCAAAGCCATTGAAGTGAGCTACGAGGTGCTGCCGGCAGTGATGGACGTAATGGAGGCCATCAAGGAGGATGCCCCCCTGGTGCAGGAAGGAAATACCACCAGCACCCTGGGCGGGCAGGACGCCAAGCCCAGCAATATCGTCAACCACACCCAGCACAAGCGGGGGGATGTGGACGATGGCTTCGCCAAGGCGGAACTGGTGATCGAGCGGGAGTTCGACACTAAGGCCGTGCATCAGGGTTATATCGAGCCCCAGAACGCCACCGCCCTGGCCCGCTCGGACGGGCAGATCACCGTCTGGTGCAGCAGCCAGGCGCCCTTCTGGGTGCGGGCCGAGCTCTCCGCGTTGCTGGAGCTTCCGCTCTCCCGCTTCAAGGTGGTGCCGATGGAAATCGGGGGCGGCTTCGGGGGCAAGATCAACTCCTACCTGGAAGCGCCGGCGGTGCTGCTCTCCAAAAAGACCGGGCAGCCGGTGAAACTGGTGATGAGCCGGGCGGATGTGTTCGAGGCCACCGGCCAGGCATCCGCGGTTCACAGCAAGATCAAGATCGGCGTCAACAAGGACGGCGCCATCGTAGCCGGCCAGGCTTGGCTGGCCTACGAGTCCGGCGCTCTGCCCAGCAACTGGGGCATGCAGGGTTCCATGTGCGTGTTCGCCCCCTACAAAATGGAGCACGTGTTGATCGACGCCTACGACGTGCTGACCAATACGTCCAAGGTGGCGGCCTACCGCGCGCCTTCTTCGCCCCAGGCCATGTTCGGCACCGAGTCGGTGATGGACGAGATCGCCCAGGAACTGGGCATGGACCCCATCGAGCTGCGGCTCAAGAACGCCGTGCAAGAGGGCGACCTGCGCGCCGACGGCCCCAAGTTTCCGCGCATCGGATTCAAGGAGACCCTGGAAGCCATCAAGAACTCGGATCATTACAAAAGCCCCCCGCCCAGCGCGCCCAACCAGGCCAGGGGCCTGGCCGCGGGCTTTTGGTTCAACGCAGGCATGCAGTCCAGCGCCACGGTGGGCATCAACATGGACGGCACGGCCAGCGTGGTCACCGGCTCGGTGGATATCGGCGGCTCCCGCGCCTCCATGTCCATCATGGCGGCCGAAGCGCTGGGCCTGACGGCGGAGGAAGTGCGGCCCTCGGTGGCGGACACGGATTCGATCGGCCACACGGACGTGACCGGCGGCAGCCGCACCACCGCGGTCACCGGCACGGCGGTCTATGAGGCCGCTCAGGACGCGATCGGGCAGATGAAAAAGCGGGTGGCCAAGCTCTGGGATATTTCCGAAGAGCAGGTCGTGTTCGAGGACGGCGCCTTCAAGAGCACCGCCAACGGCCATGACCCCATGACCGTGAAGGAACTGGGACCGAAGCTGGGCATGACCGGCGGTCCGGTGCTGGGCAGCGCCACGGTGGCGCCCAAGTCCGTGGGGGCGGGGTTCGGCGTGCATGTGGTGGATATCGAGGTGGACCCGGAGACGGGCAAGGTGGCCATCCTGCGCTACACCGCCGCCCAGGACGTGGGGACGGCCATTCACCTCTCCTACGTGGAAGGGCAGATGCAGGGCGGGGTGGTGCAGGGCATTGGCTGGGCCTTGAACGAGGAGTACATCCGCGGCGAGGACGGCGCCATGCAGAACACGGGCTTCCTGGACTACCGGGTGCCCACCATGCTGGATGTGCCCAATATCGAAACGATAATAGTGGAGGTGCCCGCGCCGGGCCAACCCTACGGCGTGCGGGGCGTGGGCGAGGTGCCTATCATCCCTCCCCTGGGCGCGTTGCATAACGCCATTTACAAGGCAATCGGCGTGCGGCTCCGTGCCCTGCCCATGTCGCCGCCCAGCGTGGTCAAGGCCATCCACGAGGCGCGGAAGATTGCGGAGCCCGCTGCCGCGAGAACTTGATGACCACGGTGCATATCCCGGCTCTGCTGCGCGATCTCACCGGCGGGGCGGAGCAGTTGGATGTGGAGTTGCCCGCCGGAGAGACCGTATCGGTGCGGGAGCTGCTGCGCACCCTGGAGCAGCGCCACCCGGGCCTGTGGGCTCGCCTGATCGATCCGGCGACCGATGACCTGGTGCCGCATCTGGCGGTGTTTATCGAAGGAGAACCCGCGGGCATGGGCCTGCTGGCGAAGGTGGGTCCCGAAGACAACCTGTTCTTTCTCGCGCCCATCGTCGGCGGAGCCTGAGGCTTGGCGCTGTTCCCGCCGCCCCGGCTTGCCGCCGCCGCCATTAGTTGGGGTGATCCGCGGTCTTGTGCAGGGCGGCCTCCGCTTCGGCCAGCAGCGGCTCTTCCTCCACCCGGCTTCCCCCCACGAAGCGCTCCACGATGACCTCCGCCTGCCGCAAGGCGAGTTCCACCCTGCGCCGCGTGGCTTCCTCATCTTTCTCGTCCTTCCCGATCCAGATCGGATCTCCGAAATAGATGGCGATGCGGGAAAAAGGCAGGGCCAGCTTCATGCGGTCCCAACTCTTGATGTGGATCATGTGGCGCCCGGCGTAGGTCATGGGCACGATGGGCACGCCTGCGCGCTGGGCCACTGCCACGATGCCGGGTTGCAGCACGTAGCGCGGGCCCCGCGGCCCGTCGGGGGTGACTGCCGCGCCCTGGCCCCTGGACACCAGACGGTACAGCCCGCGCAGCGCCCCCAGACCGCCCTTGGAGTTCGAACCACGGATCGGGCGCACCCCGAAAAACTCGGAGACCCTGGCGACGTTCTGCCCGTCGCGGCTTTGACTGACCAGGGCGGCCATGCGCAACTGCCCATAAAAATAGGTAAAGTAGATGATGTTGTTGTGCCACAGGCCGGCAACGAAGCCCTGGCCTTCCTCCCGGTAGGAGTCGATAATGTGGCGGTTGATGAAGGTCTTGCGGGTTGTCAGGCCCGTCATGGCGATCAGGAAAGTCATTAACAGGCGGTGAATCCAGTTCTGGATCAGTGTGCGCATAATTTTATCGATGGATTAGCGTGATGGGCCGTCGCGGCCCGCCCGCGTCATTGTAGCAGAATGTAGATTGCCCGGCACCAGGGGCTGGCGGCCACTACCCATAGCGTCCATCCCGTTTCCCGATCCTTTGGAGTCACTCATGAATTCCCTGCAGGAACTGTTCACGTTGCAAGGCAAAACCGCCTTGGTCACCGGTGCTTCCGGCGGGCTGGGGGTGGAGTTCGCCCGGGCCCTGGCCGTGGCCGGGGCCGACGTGGCCGTGCTGGCCCGGCGCAAGGAGCGGCTGCGGAAGGTGGCGCGCGAAATCGAGCAGCTGGGGGTGCGCTGCCTGCCGGTGACGGCGGATTTGACCGTGCAGGATGATCTGGAACGTGCCCTTGCTGAAATTCACGAGGGGCTGGGGGCCGTGGACATTCTGGTCAACAATGCCGGCGTGGCCCCTTTCGGCAAGGCGGAGCGGCAGACCCGCGAACAATGGGACAGCGCCCTGGCGGTCAACCTGACCGCGCCCTTCGTGCTCTGCCAACATGTGGCGCGGGCGATGATCGAGCGCGGGGGCGGGGGGCGCATCATCAATATTTCATCGGTGATGGGCGAGGTGGCCAGTTCCATCTTTCCCACGGTGGGCTATAACGCCAGCAAGGGCGCGGTGACCAACATGACCCGGCAACTTGCGGTGGAATGGGCCCGGCACGGCATTACCGTCAATGCCATTGCCCCGGCCTGGTTTCCCACGGAGATGAACCGCGATCCCAAAATCGGGGACATCAATCCCAAGTACAAGGAACGCATGGAACAGTTCACCCCCATGGGCCGCCTAGGCAACGAGGGCGAACTGATGGCCGCGGTGATCTTCCTGGCCTCCCCCGCGGCCAGCTACGTCACCGGCGCCATCCTGCCCGTGGATGGCGGCTGGCTGGCCTGGTGAGGGGGGGCCACGTCCTCTTCAGCCCGCTCCGCGCAACAGGAAGTTCAGGCCCGCCAGGATCATCACCACCTCTATCAGAATCACGAAAATCTTCTCCGAAACGCGTTCCAGCACTTTCTTGCCCAGCATCGTGCCCAGAATCATGAAGGGCACCAGCAGCGCGCCGTAGACCAGCACCTGGGGTTGCAGGAAGTTCCTGCTCTCGAACACGGCCAGCTTGGCCAGTTGAATCATGAAAATGTTCAGCCCCAGTGTGCCCACGTAGGCGCCCTTGCGCAGCCCGTAGCCCAGGAAGAATGGGGCCAGTACGGCGCCCACGGCGGCGGAGATGCCCGTCAGGAATCCGAACACGGCCCCCAGGGGCAGGAACCACGCGGTGGCAAAGCCGGACGGGGGCTTCGCGTGCATCCGCCGCAGGGCCACCGCCGCGAGCAGAAAGCCGCCCAGCAGGCGCGTCAGAACTTCCGGTGGGGAGATGGTGAAAAGGTAGGTGCCGGCCACGGTAAGGGGCAGGCTGCCCAGGGTGAACCAGGCCACGGCGGACAGCGCAATTTCATGGCGATTGACGGCCACGCGGCTTGCGCTGGCGGCCACCAGGGAGATGGTCACGATGGGCATCGCCACGTGGATGCCGAATTGCAGCACCAAAACGGGCAGCAGGATCACGGTCAACCCGCCCCCCGTCACGGAACTGATCAGGGAGGCCAGCAGGGCCGCCGTGATCAGCAGCGGCGCATCGAGCAGATACTCAAACATAACCCACGTTCCTCCCTCAACGCCCGTAGCCCGGCCCGCTCTTAACTCTCCCCGCTCTCCTTGAGCCGTCCGATCAGCCAGGCCGCCGCCCCGCCCAGCACGAGCGCCCGCAACAGCCCCAGGGCGGTGCGGGAGAGCAGCCAGCGCGTGGAGGGATAGGGCTGGTCCAGGATCAGCGGCGCGAAGTCCCCCACGATAAACAGCAGCAGTACGAATACCAGCGCCACCTGCCGCCAGTGCCCCCGCAGCACCAGGGCGACGGGCAGCAGGGGCAGAAACAGGGCCAGCGCCCGCAGCCAGTAAAGCAGCAGCAGGGCGGCGCCCTTTACCAGCAGCACGCCCAGGGAAGCCGTTTCCACGGCATTCCGCGAAAAGCCGCCCGCTTCGAAGCCGCGCCCCGTGACTTGCAGCCATAGATTGGGCGCGACCAGAGGTGTAAAGGTGGGCGTGCCATACGCGGCAAACCATGTGTCGGCCCATCCGATCGCCAGCCCCAGCGCCACCGCCAGGACGCCCAGCAGGGTCAGGCGCCGCATCCAGTCCAGGGGCCTGCGGATGGTCAGCCGTGCGCGCAGATTGGCGGGGCCGATCACTCCTCCGCCGGGCCGGAAGAGCAGGCCCATGGTGACCGCCGCCGTGAGGGCGCCCAGCAACTCAGGCCATGCGCTGCGCGGCAGAATGTAGGGAAAGGGTCCGATCCCGAAGGCGGC